>CAYJHO010000067.1:0-12037 GCA_964369945.1 uncultured Lachnospiraceae bacterium | reverse complement strand
CCCTAAGGAAAATCTTGAGCCCTAAAAGTAAGGGCTCAAGATTCCGAGAGTATATCTTAAAGTAAAGGAGGTAGTAGTAGCATGGATATTATATTTGCGTTTACCTTAACGATGATAGCTGGTTTATCTACAGGAATAGGAAGTTGCATGGCACTTCTTACCAAGCAAACCAATAGAAAGTTTTTAAGTTTTGCTCTTGGGCTTTCGGCAGGAGTTATGATTTTTGTTTCTTTTGTAGAAATATTTCCAAAAGGAACGGCATCATTAGTACCAATCTATGGAGAAAAGATGGGATATTTTGTGTCTGTTTGTAGCTTTTTTGCAGGGATTTTAGTGATTGCATTAATCGATAAGTTACTTCCTAAAATGGGAAATCCTCATGAAATTCATACTGTTGAAGAAATGAATGGAGAGGACAAAGAACATAAATCGAATTTAATGCGAATGGGATTATTTACGGCATTAGCCATAGGTATTCACAATTTTCCAGAAGGATTAGCCACTTTTATATCGGCATTAGAAAGTCCCGATACAGGAATTGCAATTACCTTTGCGATTGCGCTTCACAATATACCAGAAGGAATTGCTGTGGCAGTGCCAATATTTTATGCCACAGGAAACAAAAGAAAAGCATTTAAACTTTCCTTTTTGTCAGGAGTATCAGAACCCTTAGGAGCCATCTTAGGATATTTTCTTTTATTACAATTTTTTGATGATCAAATATTTGGATTAGTTTTTTCTGCAGTAGCAGGAATTATGGTCTATATTAGTTTAGATGAATTGCTGCCATCGGCTCGAGAATATGGGGAACATCACATATCGATCTATGGATTAATTTCAGGAATGTTAATCATGGCACTTAGTTTGTTATTATTTATGTGATAGGTAGTTTGAAAATTATAATTTAATTCACAGGTTCTTCAAAAGTAGAACACAAAATGGACACTCCTTTAGCTTATACTAAATTTAACTTAAAGAAGTGGTTAACCAAACGGTACCGAGTTAATTGCTTCGACTACCTAGCTCGACATTACAATAGTAAGGTCGTTTACATATATAGAAGTTCTTTTTTTAGAAACTTTCAAACTTTTTCCTTTTTTATAAACAAAATCCCAAGAAGATTCTTGGGATTTTGTTTATTTGGAAAAGTATTTAAAGGATAAGCCTATGCAATTGCTAGAATTAATGATAGAATATTTGGACAAAATAGAATAAAAGAAAGGGACAATGATATGAAAACAGTCGTTGATAGATTTTTGGAATATATACAAATAGATTCAACTTCCGCCCATAATGCGGAAACAGTACCATCAACACAAATACAATTTGAGTTTGGAAAGTTTTTAGTAAAAGAGATGAAAGAGATTGGGATAACAGATGCTAGTATAGATGAACATGGCTATGTTTTTGGGACGATTCCTGGAAATACTGATGCACCGGTACTTGGACTTATTGCACATATGGATACCGTAGATGATTTAGAAAATCGTAAAGTTAAGCCTAGAATGCTTACCTATACAGGTGGTGAGATCATATTAAATGAAGAACTAGAGGTTATTATGAGTCCTAAGAGATTTCCTAGTTTAGTAGATCAAATTGGGGAAACCTTAATTGTTACCGATGGAACTACGATACTAGGGGCAGATGACAAGGCTGGTATTGCAGAAATATTGGCATGTGCAGAAGTATTGCTGCAAGATCAAAGCATAAAGCACGGAACAATCAGAATTGCATTTACTCCAGATGAAGAAGTAGGGAGAGGAACAGATTTCTTTGATGTGGAGAAATTTGGTGCAGAATTTGCATATACCATAGATGGAGGTGCTCTTGGAGGAATCGAATATGAGAACTTTAATGCTGCCACAGCAAATATAACAATATATGGGGAAAATATTCATCCAGGTTATGCTAAGAACAAGATGAAAAATGCAACTCTAATTGCTATGGAGCTAGAGAGACTCTTACCCAAGACAGAAAAACCGGAACATACTCAAGACTATGAGGGCTTTTATCACTTAACAGAGTGTAAGGGGAGTGTCGAGCTTGCTGAAATGAGTTATATTATTCGCGATCATCATTTTGAGAAGTTCAAACAAAAGAAAGAAAAGTTAGAAGAGATTGGAAAATTTCTAAATACGATGTATGGAGAACATACAGTTAGTGTTAAGATTACAGATTCTTACTATAATATGGAGGAAAAGGTCAAGCCACATATGTTCCTCATTGACTATGCAAAGGAGGCATTTCTTAGTTTAGGGATTACACCGACCATAGAGCCAATACGTGGCGGAACCGATGGAGCAAGGCTTTCCTTTATGGGCCTACCTTGTCCGAATCTATCTACTGGTGGTTATAATTTTCATGGTAAATATGAATATATTTCAGTGGGGTCTATGGAAAAGATGGTTTCTGTATTGGTTAAATTGGTGCAACAATTCGTAAAATAAATAAAATGAAAAGTGATAACTAACTTGTTTTTTAGATATCACTTTTTTTTGTGCAATTGTATATTTATAAATGAAATGTGAAGAAAATGTGATGTTTTTATAAAAAGTGACACCTTTTTATAAAAAAAGACACTTAAAAACGCATAAAGAAGTGGTAGAATTTCCCTAATAACTATATAAAGTAACCAAAGGAGAATTATCATGAAGCTTAAGAAAATGAAATCGATTATTTCACTGAGTTTAGCACTTGCTGTTTCGCTAGGGATACAAACTTCTATACCGGCAAATGAAGTAATAGTAAATGCAGAAAATTCAAGCACTGTTTCACTAGGTGGAAGTGCAAGTTATTCAACAGAAGCAAAAGGAATGGCAACCATAGGAACGGCAGATGGAGGGACTACCCAAGTTCCCAAAACATCAGAATTGCAATGGCTTCCAGATCCTAGTATACCAGGAAATGCTTATGTAACAGATGAGTTTTTGGAAAATAATAATACGATACCTACCACGGATTGGGCAACTTCCTTTCTATGGGGAAGTATGTTTGGTGGCTTAGAGAATCCATATTCGTTTGCTTCTTATGCATTCCCGTTGGCTTATCAAGCTTCTGCGGATGGAATGAAATTAGGTTCCATGATGTGGACACAATACCCAGCGGAGGGTAGAGAATTTAGGATGCCTCTTGAAATGACAGATTACACCATCAAACCTGTAGGGGTAGCAATCCCAGATGCTAAAGTGGATAAAATAACAGATTGGTCTTATGATGTTGTCATGGGAACAGAAACACAAAATGTAACAACAACCATGGTACAAGGTTCACCTTATGCTTACTTTGAGGTGACAGATGGAACGGATGTATCTATTAAAGCAGGTACTAACTGGAGTACAAAAGCACTCCTTAGTCCACTTCCTGCTATAGGTGTAGAGTGGGAAAAGGAAACAGGGCTTACAGGAATTGTAACAGATGAAACACAAATTATTTTACAAGCGTATTATCCTGCACCAGGTTCTGTAGCACAGACAAAGAGATTTTTACTTAGTGGTCCAGAAGGGGTTACATGGAATATTAAGAATGCAGGATCTCCAAGTATGGAAATTATTGCTTCTTTCCCAGATGGAAAAGGATATTTCTCTATGGTACCACTTCCGGATGAAGTTATGGTATCAGAGGATGTAATAGACACTTATAAAGAGTATGCATATAACTTTGTAACAGATACGAGAGCAGATTATGTATTTGATCAAAGTACCAATGAAGTGACCAATACCTTTCACTATACGATTGATAAAAAAGCAGAAAGTACAGTAGAAGGAATATTAATGGGAATTCTACCACATCAACATAAGAATATGGATGAAGTGGAGAGTGATTATTTAGACTTAGAAGATTATACGTATAGAACTGTTCGAGGTGATATGAGATTCCTTGTTGGATCCAGTTTTGAAACTACCTTAGAGTACACAGGTATTGTTCCAACTATGCCTACGATAGAAGATGAAACAGATCAAGAGACCTTGCGTAAATATCTATATGAGTTTGTAGATGAAGCAAAAGAAAACGGAAGTTACATTGTACTTTCTCCCTATGGAGATGAAAGTACCTATTGGGTAGGGAAGGCACTTCAAAGAGCCATAAATTTAGTACCAATAGCAGAAGATTTAGGAGAATTTACGATAGCAGAGGATATTTTACATGATGTTAAGGTAGAACTTGAAGATTGGTTTTCTACCGATGACAGTGAGGAAGATAAATTCTTCTACTATAACGAAGAGGTAGGAACATTAATTGGATATCCAGCAAGTTTTGGTTCCGATTCACAGTTAAATGATCATCACTTCCATTATGGATATTTTATTTATACAGCAGCACAAATTGCATTAAAAGATGAAGCTTGGGCAGCTGAGTGGGGAGTCATGGTAGAAGAACTAATTTCTGATATTGCTAGTACTGATAGAAATACAGAAACTGCCAAATACCCTTACTTAAGAAGTTTCGCACCATATGAATCACATTCTTGGGCATCGGGGCATTCCTTATTTAATGATGGAAACAACCATGAATCTAGTTCAGAGGCTATGAACGCATGGGCAGGTATTATTTTATGGGGAGAAGCTACTGACAATCAAGAGTTAAAAGATTTAGGAGCTTATCTATATACTGGAGAAATGAGTGCAATTGAAAACTACTGGTTTGATGTAGATGGTGATGTTTTAGATTTAGGTTATAAATATAAGCAGCCAGCAATGCAAGAAGATTGGGTAGGAACCATTGATCCAAGTTCTGGCGAAGAATTTAATATTAAGCAAAACCAAGCAGCTATGGTATGGGGAGCAAAATATACCTATGGAACATGGTGGACAGCAGAACCGTTACAAGTACAAGGGATTAATTTACTTCCACTTTCATCAGCTTCTTTCTACCTTGCAAAATACCAAGATTACATAGAAGGAAATTATACCAATGCAAGAGAAAATGAAGAATCATATTTTGGACCAGATAAATTAGAAAACCCTACCGATCGTTGGCATGATGTATGGCAAGCCTATCTTGCTTTAGCTAATCCAGAGGAAGCCTTGGCTGGGTTTAGGGATACAGTAGAATCTGAACCTGGGATGACCACAGCGTTTACCTATAACTATATGGAAGCACTAGATACCTATGGAACTCCTGATTTAAGCGTAACAACTACAGATACTATGCTTGCTAATGTATTTCATAAAGATGGAGTTAAGTATTATACGGCTTTTAATCCGACAGAGATAGATATGACAATTGAATTTAGTGATGGTGCAAGCCTTGGCGTAAAGGCAGGAACAAGTTATATCGGTTTAGCAGGAGAAGATAACTTTAATGAAACAGAAACAAAAGCATTTGAAACTACTTTTGTAGTAGATGGAAAAGAAACTATTATTAAAGCAGCAGTAGGATCTGAGCCAAGATTACCAGAGGAACCAAAGAAACCCGGATTTGTATTTACAGGGTGGTTTACACAAGTAGAAGGTGGTAGCGAGGTAGTAGAATTTACAGAGGAACAAACCGTATATGCGCAGTTTGAAGTGGCAGCAGTTTATGAAACAAGCTTTGTAATGGGACAAGATGAGATTGTTGTATCTACTTCTGAAGATCAAGAAATTGAAATGCCTCAAGATCCTTTTATAGATGGATATCAATTTAAGGGATGGTTTACACAAATGACTGGCGGCGAAGAGGTAAGTTCTTTTAAAGAAGAGCAAACCGTATATGCAAGATTCGAAAAAGTTGAATTAAGTAACAATTTATTAGCCAACGGAGATTTTACACAAGGAATGGATCACTGGTTAATTGAAAATCCAGGTGGCGCTTCTACAAATGCAGTAGAAAATGAAGTGTTAACATTGGATATTACCAATTTAGGGGGAGCAGATTGGCATGTATTGTTATCTCATAATTCAATTCCTTTTGAAGCTAATACAGAATATATTATTAGCTTTGACGCATGGGCAGACCAAGCGCGTGATATTGGTGTAGGAATAGAAAATGCTGGTTATGCAAGATTATTAGCACAAACTTATGATTTGTCACAAGAAAAACAAAGCTTTAGTTTTAGCTATACTCATAGCCAAGATGAAAATCTAAACTTTAAAATGTATATGGGTGCAACCGAAAACGGAGCAATGACTAAGGTATCTATTGACAATGTGGTAATACAAAAGAAACCATTAGCAGAAGGTACAGAAACCTTTGTAACAACCTTTGATGTAGATGGTTTAAAAACAGAAGTAATAACAGCAGTTGGAGAAAGTATTGAAATGGTACAAGATCCATTGAAAGCACAAATTCCATTCTTAGGTTGGTATACACAAGCAGAAGGTGGAACTAAGGTACAAAACTTTACGAGTACACAAACCGTATATGCAAGATTTGGCACAGAATCTGTAGTACCTAGCACAGATGAAGTGAAGACTAGTATTTCAATAGAAGATAAAGCTTATGTAGATGGAGATAAATCAAGTTTTGCACTAAGCTTAAGTGATACAGAAAATCTAGCAAATATACAAATTACTCTGAAAACAAATGGAAACGATATTGACTTAGTAGCAGAACAAGGATTTGAAGTTTTCACGAAGGAAAGCATGGTTGAAGATAAAAAGGGCGAACGTTTTGAAACATTTATTTTAACTTATACTGGAACAGAAGCTAAGCTTATGAATGCAGTTGATAAAGTTCAAATAGCAAGCGTTGAAGTGACAGGTGCTTTTGCAGAAATTGCAATAGAAGAAGTGATTGCTTATGGATGGGATCAAGATTTAATCACAAAAGAAGCTATCATCGAAATTACAAATGCAGAGGCAGAATATGGAAATAAGTATGATGTAAATGGAGATGGTAAAGTTACCATTCGTGATATTACAGAAGTACAAAAGTATTATGGTGTTACAAAAGAAGATGCTCATTGGGATAAAGCTTCTAGAGGCGATATGAATGATGATGGTGTCATTAATTATAAAGATTTACTTGCAATATTATTTCATTATGAATTTTAAGGAAAAAGGAGATTTCTATGAATAAGAAACAACGTTTTATAGCTATGGCAACTAGTGTTGCCTTAGCACTTCCAGTATCATCAATTTTGGTTCAAGCAGAACCAGTGGAGGCTATGGTAAGTACCGATGTATCCGTGAAAGCAAAGGATGAAGTGATTGGTAGCCAGACTTCAGAATTTCATTTAAGTATTAAAAATACAGAGAATCTAGCAAATATAGAGATTACATTAGAAACAAACGGATCCGATATTACTGTTAATGGAAAAAATGGATTTGTTGCAATTACAGACGAATCTACTGTAGAAATAGTAGATGGAAAGAGGTTAGAAACTTTTGTTTTGGCATACACAAAAGTACCAGGAAGCTCCCTGTCTAAGGATGGAAGTCTAAATATAGCAAGTGTTAGTGTGGATGGTGAATTTGCAGAGCTTACAATAAAAGAAATTAATGGAACTGGATTTGCTTCTGATTTGGTTACAAAAGACGCACAAATTGATATTAGCAAAGAAACAGCTGTTTACGGAAATGAGCATGATGTAAATGGGGATGGAATTGTTGATCTAAAAGATATCACAGAAGTTCAAAAATATTTAGGGGAAACGAGTACAGGAGATAACTGGGCGAAAGTATCTAGATATGATATGAATGAAGATGAACTTATTGATGTTAGTGATTTAACAGAGATCTTCTTGAACTTTGGAAACGAAAGTGATATAGCAACTACAATAGTAAAGCCTGCTTTTGATGTTTCAGGTGGTTCTTATACACAAGCGCAAACAGTGTCTATTTCTTCAAGTACGAGTGATGTAAAAATCTACTATACCTTAGATGGAACAACACCTACAGCAGAATCCAATTTGTACATAAATCCAATTGAAATTACCGAAACAACTACTTTAAAAGCAGTTGCTATCGATACAGAAAATAACGTGTCTAAGGTTACTTCAGCGACTTACACAATAGAATCAGACACAAGCGTAGAACATGACTATGGTTGGGAACTTGTATGGAGTGATGAATTTGATGGAACTGCAGTAGATGAAACAAAGTGGGAATTTCAAATAGGGACCAAAGCTGAGGGCGGACCTGAGCAATGGGGAAATCAAGAAGAACAATACTATACGAAAGAAAATTCTAGTGTAGCAGATGGTATGCTTACCATTACAGCAAAAGAAGAAAGTATCGATGGTATGAGCTATACTTCTTCAAGACTTTGGACGGAACCTACTTATTCTACAACCTATGGCAGAATTGAAGCTAGAATGTCATTGCCAGAAGGGGATGGATACTGGCCAGCATTTTGGATGTTACCTGTAGATACAGAAGAATATGGCGGATGGGCTGCAGGTGGTGAGATTGATATTATGGAAGCAAGAGGACGTCTTCCAGATCACATTGGAGGAACCATTCACTATGGTGAAGCTTGGCCAAACAATGTATATTCAGGTGGAGAGTACTTTTTCCCAGAAGGTGAAGATATTACAGGGTTCCATACCTATGCAGTAGAATGGGAGCCAGGTGAAATCAGATGGTATGTGGATGGAAACCTATATCATGTAGAAAATGATTGGTATTCTAAAGATGGAAACGAAGAAACAGAATATGCATATCCAGCGCCATTTGATCAGGAGTTTTATATTATTCTTAACCTAGCAGTAGGTGGAACTTATGATGGTATGGTAACACCAGATTCAGAAGATGTTCCAGGTGAAATGGTAGTAGATTATGTACGCGTATATGAAGCGAGTAACGGCTATGTTGATCATACAAAACCAACTTATGAAAAGGATGAATATCCAGAATCAGGAAGACAATTCGACGAAAATGGAAGTTTGATCCACGACTATGATTTATTATATGTAAAACCAGTTACGGCAGAAGAAGATATTACACATGCTGGTTGGAATTTAATGACAGGGAACGGTGGTGTTGCAAGTGTTGAACGTGTAGCAGATGAAACTAAAGTAGAAATTAGTAATGGTGGAAGTCAAAATTATTCCGTACAACTACTAGATTATTTCCCATTAGCACAAGGTAGATATTATAAGTTAACCTTTGATGCTAAAGCAGATAGTGACAGAAGTATTACAGCACAATTTGGTGCAGGAGCTGAAAAAGGATGGAACAAATATTCAGAAAGTTTTGGAGCAAAATTATCTACAGATTGGGAAACTTATTCATATGAATTCCAAATGACAGCAGATACTTATGAAGCAGCACGTTTAGAGTTAAATTTAGGTCAAAGTGATGTAGCAACTTATTTTAGAAATGTAACACTCGTAGAAATTGATACATTAACAGATACAAGCAATGATCCAAAAGCGCCACTAGAGGATGGAAACCATATTTATAATGGTAAATTTGATAAAGGCGATGGTAGAGTGGAGTTTTGGAATGATTTAACTACTGTAAATGAAGAAAAGCAAGCAGTAATTAATGGAGAAATAAGCCAAACTGGAATTAATTTACTACATACTGATGAATATAAGTTGAGTTTTGATTTAGAAGGTGAAGTAACCGTAAGCTTAGAATCTAAGACTGGCGAAGTTTATGCAACAAAAACGATCAAGCAAGATAGTTTATCAAACGTTAGTCTTGATTTTGCAATGAATCAGGCTACAGATGAGGAAGCAATTATTAAGTTTACAGGAACAGCATTATTAGACAATGTGGTAATGCTACGTACAACAAACAACAATTTGGATTGGAATGATGTAAGTATTTATCCTCTACAAAATGGCGATTTTTCAGCAGATTTAAGTAACTGGGAAGGAATTGCAATCTATGGTTATGAGGCGAAATTTGATGTTACAGGTAGCGATAAGGTAGCAACCATTGATGTATTGGATTTGGGAGATGATCCTTGGAATACTATGTTTATGAATGCAGGACTATCGTTTACAAAAGGATTTACATATGATATTTCCTTTGATATTTGGGCAGATAATGCTAGAGATGCAGAATTTGTGTTAGAAGGCCCATCTTACCGTAGAGATATGAACGAAATTATTAATATTACAACAGAGAAACAAACAATTCACTACACATTTACATCAACAACAGATGATTTATTAGATTTTAAATTCTTGTTAGGTAATACAGCAAATGGCGCAATAGGAAAGGTGTATATTGACAATGTTAAGGTATCTCTACAAGATGCACCAATCAAAGAAGCACCAAGTATTGCAGCTGATACATTAGATAATAATTTAGGAAATGATATTGTGTTAGCTCATAGTGGAGATCAAGCATGGGTAGATGCAGTAACAGCTATTAAGGTAAATGGAGTAGAAGTTACTTATGTGATTGATGCAAATAGCATCACCTTAGATAAGAATTTATTTACAACCGAAGGCTCTTATGAAATTGAAGTAATAGCAGATGCATATACAAGTGCTAAACTTGATCAAATGCTTTATTCTAGTTCAGGAAATATTGTACTGAATGGAGATTTTACAACAGATCTTGCAGCATGGGATTTTTATTCTACTCAAACAGATCATTCTAATGTAAAGATAAACAATAAAATGGCAGAAATAGAAATTCATTACAATGGAGGAGTAACAACCGAATGGGGGGACCCTGTTGCAGTTGCATGGAATACACAATTTTTTCAAGATGAAATTACTTTAGAAGCAAATAAAACATATACTATTTCTTTTGACGCACAATCTCTATTATTTGAAGATGGGACAGAAGCAAAACGTCCAATTAAAATAGAAATAAAGGGAGTAGGGCTTGCAGAAAATGCAAAAATCATTAATATTACAGGGGATATGAATCATTATTCTTTTGAAGTAACACCTACAGCAGATGTTGTTACGACCTTGAATTTCTTACTAGGAAATGTAATAGATGGTGAGAATACAACGTTAGAAGCACCACATATTATTCGCTTGGATCAAATTAGTATTGTAGAAAAAGATGATTCAAAACCAACAGATCCAGTGAATCCTCCAGTTGATCCGAATCCAAGTACAGCGACAGAAATTGGAGCTACAGCCGTTTTATTTGAAGCAGAAGATATTGCAACAATTAGTGAAACAGCTAGTTATTATGATGGTGGTGTTATGACAACAGAAAAGCATCAGTTTTATGTAGAATTTGATGTAAATATACTAGAAGCAGGTAGCTATAGATATCAAATTAATTATACAAGCAAGGAAGCAGGAATTGCAGCATTTTTGTTTCATGGAGACGAAATGCTAGGTATTATTCCAGATGCACCAACAGATGAATTTAAAGATTCTACTTGGACCAATGTTGAACTTCCAGCAGGTGAATGCACCCTAAGGTTAGCAATATCTCCTCCTGGAATTGAGTCACCAGAAGTAAAACTAAATTCATTTACCATTGAAAAGATCTCATAATAAGAAAAAATAAAAATAGCTATTTTAAATCCGAGGAAAATCAAAAAGGTACGTTATACCCTTGATTTTTCTCGGACTTTCTAATATAAATTGGAGGGGAAAGTAGAAAATTAGTGAAGTAACGTGTTAAATATGTTATAGTAGGAACATCTAATGTTATGGAGGGGAACATGAAAGAACATATTGGTATATTTATTAAAGAAAGAAGAAAAGAACTAAAGATAACAAGAGAGAAATTAGCAGAAGGTTTATTTAAAACTACATTTTTAGAAAAGTTAGAAAGTGGCAAGGAAAGTACCAACAAGTTTCAATACGATGTGTTATTACAGCGATTGGGTATTTGGAATAATACCTTTCAAAATTATGTTAGTTATGATGAATATGAAGTCTATCAATTAAGATTAAGAATATTAGATCATCTAGAGCAAAAGAAATATGATTTGGTGGAAAGCGCTCTTGAAGAATATGAGAAACATCGCTACTATAAGAATACCACCCAGAGGCAATTTGTGGCTTATGTGAAACTTAAACTGAAGCAGGACGAGGGACTCATTGGCTACCAAAGAGTGCTAGAGTATACCTCAAAGTGCATAGAAAAGGGCTTACCCATAGATACTTTGTTGTCCATAGAAGAGGCCTTGTATCTTTTTGAGTATTTAGAAATCTTAGAGAAAAGTCAATATAGGAAGGCAA
>CAYJHO010000066.1:11562-12173 GCA_964369945.1 uncultured Lachnospiraceae bacterium | reverse complement strand
AAATAAAATGATCGAGATATTGTCAGTAGGAATTATGGTGTTCTTTTTGTTTGGAATTTTAGGTATTTTTGCCTTGGTGTTTCGGTACAAGCGTTTGATTAAAGAAGCAGAGAAGTTATCTACTACTGCAGATATACAGTTAAGAAAGTGTAAAAACATTTTTGTAAATTGCTATCAAATGAATGGTGGGGTGGCCAATATTCCAATCTTTGTGGATAAGTATATGGCTAAAATAAAGTTTGGTGGAATTAAGCTTCGAACTTGGCAATTATTTTACGTACAATCTATGTTAGCAAGTGTTATTTGTTCAGGGGCTTGCATCTTTATTTCTATTACAAATAGAGTGGATTTCTGGTCTATATTGCCATTTTATCTTGTGACTTGTGTACAATTATATGTGTTTATTTCCTTATTGGGAATCTGTGACATAGGTACTAAGAAAGAAGTGCTTAGAATCGTTATGCTAGAGTATTTTGAAAATCATATGGTGAAGCACCTAGAATTATCCAATGACTTCTTTGCAGAAAAGGAATTAGAAGAGATAGAAATGGATCAAGAAGATGGTTTCAAATTGATTGAATCCGATAAGGAGAAAGAATTAGCTCTTTTGT
>CAYJHO010000066.1:0-11552 GCA_964369945.1 uncultured Lachnospiraceae bacterium | reverse complement strand
GAATCGAAAAAGGAGCAAAATAACAGCATACTTGATTTTATGTTATTATTTTGCTAGAATAGAGACGTATGAAAATAAAAATAAAATGGCAAGGAGATTATTATGAGTACAAAAGTTACATTTGATTACAAAAAAGCATCGAACTTTATTGCAGAACATGAAGTAGCAAATATGAAACATTTAGCAGAAGCAGCAAAGGAAGTATTGGTTACCAAAACAGGAGCAGGAAATGACTTTTTAGGTTGGATTGATTTGCCAGTAAATTATGATAAAGAAGAATTTGCAAGAATTAAGAAGGCAGCAGAGAAGATTCAATCTGATTCAGAAGTTTTATTGGTAATCGGAATTGGTGGATCTTACCTAGGTGCAAGAGCAGCTATTGAATTTCTAGGACATAGCTTTGCTAACTGCGTAGATAAGTCGGTTCGTAAGAGTCCAGAGATTTATTTTGTAGGGAATTCTATTAGCTCTACTTATGCAAAGCATTTGATGGATGTGATTGGAGATAGAGATTTCTCAATCAATATGATTTCTAAATCAGGAACGACTACAGAACCAGCGATTGCTTTTAGAATCTTTAAGAAAATGATTGAAGCAAAGTATGGAAAAGCTGAGGCAGCAAAGAGAATTTACGCTACTACAGATAAGGCAAGAGGTTCTTTAAAGAAGTTAGCAACAGAAGAAGGTTACGAAAGTTTCGTAGTGCCAGATGATATCGGTGGAAGATTTTCTGTATTAACTGCAGTAGGTTTATTACCAATCGCAGTGAGTGGAGCAAATATTGACCAATTAATGGAAGGTGCTGCTAGTGGAAGAAAATTAGCTTTAGAAACTCCTTACGAAGAAAATGATGCCATGCTTTATGCAGCAGTAAGAAATGGCCTATACCAAAAAGGAAAGGGCATTGAGATCTTAGCAAACTATGAGCCAGCTGTTCACTATGTATCCGAGTGGTGGAAGCAATTATACGGAGAATCAGAAGGAAAAGACCAAAAGGGAATCTTCCCTGCAAGTGTAGATTTAACAACAGATTTACACTCTATGGGTCAATTTATCCAAGATGGAACACGTAATTTATTTGAAACAGTGATTAATATTGAGACTTCAAGAGAAGAAATTATCATCGAAGAAGAACCAGTAGATTTAGATGGACTGAACTACTTAGTAGGACAAACCGTTGATTTTGTTAATAAATCAGCTATGAATGGAACTATTTTAGCACATACCGATGGTCAAGTGCCAAACTTAATGGTTCATATTCCAGAAGTAAGTGAGTTCTATTTAGGACAATTATTCTATTTCTTTGAATTTGCTTGTGGGGTAAGTGGATATTTATTAGGAGTAAATCCATTTAATCAACCAGGTGTAGAAGATTATAAGAAAAATATGTTTGCTCTTCTTGGAAAGCCAGGCTTTGAAAAAGAGAGAGAAGAGTTATTAAAAAGACTATGATCAATATCGTTGTGTTAGAAAGAAATAGTATTGGTCTAGATGTGGCAGTGGAATTAGGAGATTTAGGAACAGTGACTGTGTATGGTAACACAGTCACTGCTTTTGAAGTAGCCGAGAGAGTAAAGGATGCTCATATAGTAGTAGCTAACAAAGCGCCTATGAATGTGGAGTCCTTAAAAGATGCCAAAAACCTTCAGCTGATTTGTGAAACAGGAACAGGTTATGACAACTGTGATACTGCTTATTGTAAGAGTAGAGGCATCAAGATTGCCAATATGGTAGATTATTGTACTGCATCGGTAGCACAGCATACCTTTACCCTAGCCCTAGCACTTTGTGAAAAATTAGCACATTATGATGATTATGTGAAATCTGGTACCTATAGCGCCCAGGATAGATTCTCTAATTTTGATCTTCCCTTTACAGAATTAGAAGGAAAGACATGGGGTATCATTGGCATGGGGAATATAGGAAAAAAAGTAGCTAAGATTGCACAAGCTTTTGGTTGCAAGGTGATATTTTATTCTGTAACAGGAAAAAGTAGTGTAGTAGAATATAAGCAAGTAGGCTTTGAATGCTTATTAGAAGAAAGTGATTTCTTATCCATTCATTGTCCTCTTAGTGATCTTACTAGAAATTTAATCGATAAGAAGGCTTTTGAGCAAATGAAGTCAACAGCCATACTTGTAAATGTTGCAAGAGGGCCAGTTGTCAACAATAGAGATCTATATGATGCACTAAATTGTGGACAAATTGCAGCAGCAGGATTAGATGTTGTGGAAAAAGAACCTCTAGAACAAACAAATCCATTGAGTAAGATACAAGATTCCACGAAGTTAATCATAACACCTCATCTAGCTTGGGCAAGTATAGAATCAAGAGAACGATGTGTGTTGGAAGTGAGAAAAAATATAATAGCACATTTGGCAGGAGAACAAAGAAATATTGTAAATCCATAATAGCCTAGATGAAGAGGAATAAAATGATAGAAAAATGTTTTAAATTATATAGAAAGTACGAAGAAATCTTTGTGTACTTGGTAGTAGGTGTATTAACTACCATTGTATCTTGGGGAGCATGCTTTGTAGTGGAGTTTGCAGGATTAGATCCAGCAATCGGGTTACATAATGCTATTATAAATACTATTGGGTGGATAGCAGGTGTACTCTTTGGCTATGTAACCAATAGAAAATTCGTATTCAAAAGTACAAATCCAAAAATTATCAAGGAGTTTACACAGTTTGCGGGAGCTAGGGTATCTACTTGGATCCTAGATATTGCCATTATGTGGTTAACTGTAAATGTAATTACTATGGATTATTGGATTGCTAAGATATTTATTTCTGCACCACTAGTTATGATTGCAAACTACGTCTTTAGTAAATTGTTTGTATTCAAAAAGAACACATAAAGAGCTATCACATGAGGTACCTTGGTATCTTGTGTGATAGCTCTTTTTATATCCTCTCTGAAAATGTGTGTTTTATAATTAGAAAATTTCGTCTAGTTTCGTAAATGTAATTGTAATGTTTCACAAAAAAGACACAAAATTATTGGTAAAAGCTACAAAGATATATTAAGTGCACATATAACATTGACTTTTCATGTCTAATGTATTAAATTTTAATCAACAACTAAACTTTACGAAATTATTTATAAAAAGGAGAGAACTATGAAAAAGAGAGTATTAGCAGTTTTATTAGCAACTACCATGTTAGGAAGTATGATGACAGCTTGTGGTGGTACAGAAGGAACAAGTGAAACAGGGGCAGCAGAAAGTTCGGCAGCAGGAGAATCAGCAGAAGGTGAAGTAGAAGTACAAGATATTGCATTAAAGGTATGGACACCTAGCAATCAGCAAGATAATGGAACCATTCAAAGCATGGCAGAGTCTTTTGAAGAACTACATCCAGAATACAACATTGAGTGGACATTCGAAGTTGTTGGAGAAGATGTTGCAAGAGATGAAGTGTTAAAAGATGTTGAGAATGCAGCAGACGTATTCTTCTATGCAAATGACCAAGTATTAGAATTAGTAGCAGCTGGTGCTTTAGCGAAATTAGGTGGATCTACACTAGATATGATCAATGAAACTATGGATCCAACAGTAGTAGCTACTGTTACAGATCCTATGGATGGTTCGGTATATGGTATTCCATTTACACACAACACATACTTTATGTATTATGACAAGACTCTTATGACAGAAGAAGATGTTAAAACGGTAGAGGGAATTGTTGGAAAAGAAACAGCTGACAATGTAGTTAACTTTTATTTAGAATCAGCAGGTGGTTGGAAATTAGGTGCTTGGTATTATGGAGCAGGAAATACAATCTTTGGTGAAAGTTCTGTAGATTTTGCTGCAGGATGTGACTGGAACAATGAAACTGGTGTAGCAGTGACAAACTACTTATTAGACTTAAGAGATAACACAAAAGTAGCTTTTGATAATGGTATTTCTGTATCTGAAAAAATTACAAATAATGAATTAGGAGTATGGTTTGATGGTGCTTGGAACTACAACACATACTATGAAATCTTAGGAGAAGATTTAGGTTTAGGAATTCTTCCAACTTATGAATTAAACGGTGAAGCAACACAATTATTAGGATTCTATGGATCAAAAGCAATTGGTGTTAATTCAAACTCTGATAACTTAGCAGCAGCAGTTCAATTTGCAGCTTACTTAGGAAGTGAAGAAATGCAAACACAAAGATTTGTTGAAACAGCGCAAATTCCAACAAATAAGGCAGCAGCAGCTATGGAAGAAGTATTAGCAGATCCAATCGCAGCAGTAACCGTTGCTGAAGTAGCAAATGCTTCTGTAGCACAACCATTTACAACAGAGTTTGCATCTACTTATTGGGCAAATGTTGGTGGTTTAACTGCTGAAATGAAGAGTGGAGAAATCAATAAAGATAATGTACAAGAAAAATTAGATGCTTATGTAGCTAACTTTGTAATTCAATAAAAAGTTGAAAGGTGGGCAAGAGTATGTCTACAGGCAAAACAAATGTCCCATTAAATGATTACCGAATCCAAACAGCCTTTGGGTTCGGTAATATCATGACTAAACTATCAGTTTTGATATTTGGTTTGGGAAATTTAGTAAACAAACAAATCGGAAAAGGTTTGGCTTTCTTAGCAATAGAAATCGCATATATTTATTATATGGTAACATTTGGAATCTCTGCATTGGAAATTTTATTACATTAGGAACAAGAGAGCAAGAAGAAGTATGGAATGAATCTCTAGGGATTTATGAGTATATCTTAGGGGACAACTCTATGTTAGCCCTACTATATGGGGTTGTAACATTGTTTATTACTCTAGGTATGATTGGTTTTGCGATTGCATCTGTAAAAAGTGCATTTTTTGTAGAAATGGAAGTAAAAAGCGGCAGAAAACCAATGAGTTTACGACAAGATTTGAAGTCTTTATTGGATGAGAAAATTCATGTGACGCTACTTGGCTTACCAATTGCAGGTATTTTGGTATTTACCATTGTTCCATTGGTATTTATGATTTTTATTGCTTTTACAAACTATGATCAAGCACATTTACCGCCAGGAAATTTATTTGACTGGGTAGGATTTGACAACTTTGCAAATATTTTTTCGGTGGGCGGAGCTGGTATTGGTAGTACTTTCTTGCCAGTTGCTATCTGGTCTCTTATCTGGGCTTTCTTTGCTACCTTTACCAACTATTTCTTAGGAATGATATTAGCACTTATTATTAATAGAAAAGGTACTAAGTGGAAAGGCTTTTGGAGATTTAACTTTGTGTTATCTATTGCAATTCCATCCTTTGTATCTTTGCTAACTATGAGAGTTATCTTTAGTGAAAATGGTGCAGCCAATGTTATTTTAAGAGATTTAGGACTGATTGCAGCTAGTGAATCTTTCCCATTCTGGACAGATGGACTAGTAGCAAAAGTAATGATTGTACTAGTTAATATATGGATCGGGGTACCATATACCATGTTAAATCATACAGGGGTTATTCAAAATATTCCTGGAGAATTATATGAAGCAGCCGATGTTGAGGGTGCTAGTAATGTAACGAAATTTTTCAAAATTACCTTACCATATATGTTATTTATTACAGCACCAGTATTAATTACAACTTTTATTGGAAATATAAATAACTTCAATGTTATTTTCCTATTAACTGGTGGTGGACCAGAAAAGATCGAATACTACTATGCAGGGGAAACAGACTTGCTAGTAACTTGGTTATATAAGCTAACAATCAATGAAAAAGACTACAAAATGGGCTCTGTTATCGGTATCTTAATCTTTGTGATATCAGCAGTATTGAGTTTGACTGCATACAGAAGAACCAAAGCATATAATGATGAGGAGGCGTTCCAATGATGAAAGAAAAAACGACTTCTATGAAACTGAAACGAACAATTACAGATACTTCTGTACATATCTTACTAGCAGTATTAAGTGTCATTTGGATTTTACCAATAGCATTTGTAGTTCTTACTTCTTTTAGAGGAGAAGCGGGTACTTATGTAAGTTATATTATTCCAAAGGAATTTACTTTTGATAATTACCTTGCTTTATTTGATAACAATAGTTTGGTAGATTTTCCAAAATGGTTTTTGAATACCTTTGTTATTGCAGTATGTAGCTGTACCATTGCAACCTTTTTCGTACTTTGTGTTTCTTATGTAATGTCTAGAGTACGTTTTAAGGTAAGAAAAACATTTTTGAATATTGCATTAATTTTGGGTATGTTCCCTGGATTTATGTCTATGATTGCTGTTTATTATATTTTAAAAGGTGCAGGATTATTAGAAACAGGACAATTAAAGCACGTTGCTTTAGTTCTAGTATATTCTGGTGGTGCAGGCTTAGGATTCTATATCGTAAAAGGATTCTTTGATACCATCCCTCGTGCCATTGATGAAGCAGCTTATATTGATGGGGCAACAAAATGGGATACCTTTTTAAGAATTATATTGCCACTTTCAAAGCCTATGATTGTATATACTGCTTTAACTGCTTTTATGGGACCTTGGGTAGACTTTATCTTTGCAAAGGTTATTTTAGGAAATGATGTAGAGTACTACACCATAGCCATTGGGCTTTGGCAGATGTTAGAGAGAGAATATATAGAGCAATATTATACACAGTTCTATGCTGGTAGTGTAATTATCTCTATACCAATCGCAATCTTGTTTGTGATTACACAAAGATATTATGTATCTAGTGCAGGTGGGGCTGTAAAAGGATAACATATGATGTATAAGGGTTATCGCTTTTATTTTGTAGGCGGTAGCCCTTTTTGTAAAATTGGAGGAGAAATGAAAACAAGTAAAGAATTAACAAAATGGTACCAATCAAAGGAATTTCAAAAGGAATATATTTATGACGGAAATGATTTAGGTAGTACTATTATAGATGATAAGACCATGTTTAAATTATGGTCACCAGTGGCAACAAAGGTTGAACTAAACTTATATGAAAGTGGAAATGAAGATGCAAGAAAACTTGGTTCTTTTCTATTAGAAAAAGGAGAAAAGGGAGTTTTTAGCTATTTACATAAAGAGAATTTGAAAAATACCTACTATACCTATACCGTTACGACTAGTGAAGGGGAGAAGGAAGTAGGGGATATCTATGCCAAAGCATGTGGTGTCAACGGACAGAAGAGTATGGTAGTGGATTTAGCAGATACCAATCCTAGTAATTGGGAAGAAGATCAATTTTCCTATGATGCTAATAAACAACCAATTATTTATGAACTACATATAAAAGACTTTTCTTATGATTTGGCTTCTGGCATATCGGAAGAAAAGAGAGGTAAATTTGTAGCATTTACGGAGGATACTGGAAAGAATACAGGGGTTGAGTATCTAAAGAATTTGGGAGTTACCCATGTTCATATCTTGCCAATGTATGATTTTGGTAGCATCGATGAAGCAGGAAGTGAAGAGCAATTTAACTGGGGCTATGACCCTATGAACTATAATGTTCCAGAAGGTTCTTATAGTACCAATCCTTTTGATGGAACTGTAAGAATTAGAGAGTGTAAAGAGATGGTGCAAGCACTTCATAGGGCAGGGATTGGTGTGATTATGGATGTGGTTTACAATCATACCTACCATACGGATACGCATTTTCAGCATACCGTACCATATTATTATTATAGAACCAAAGCAGATGGAAGTTTTTCGGATGGATCTGCCTGTGGAAATGAAACAGCTTCGGATCACGAAATGTTTCGTAACTATATGATTCAATCTGTAATGTATTGGGCAAAAGAGTATCATTTAGATGGATTTCGCTTCGATTTAATGGGATTACATGATACGGAAACCATGAATCAAATTCGAGCAGAATTAAATACCTTAGAGAATGGAAACGAGATTCTAGTTTATGGAGAACCTTGGTATGCAGATGAGCCAGCGATGCAAAAAGGCTGTATTCCTAGTATTACAAAAAATGTAGCTCATTTAGAGAAAGGGATTGCTATCTTCTCAGATGCTACAAGAGATAGTATTAAAGGCAGTGTATTCTATGAAGAAGAAGTAGGGTATGTAAATGGCGATCCAACATTAGCAGAAGAAGTAAAGAAAGCAGTGCTTGCGCAAGGAAGACCTGGACAAATTATTTCTTACGTATCCGCACATGATAATTTCACACTTTATGATAAATTGGTAATGTCTTTAAATAAAGAATGGGACTTTACAACAAAAGATGAAGCAATGATTCAAATCAACAAACTTTGTGCAGGAATCATATTTACCAGTGGTGGTGCAGCCTTTTTCCAAGCTGGTGAAGAGTTTGCACGTACAAAATTAGGTGAGGGAGATAGTTATAAATCGTCTCCGCTACTGAATATGTTAGATTGGAAACGTAGTGAAACTTATACAGACTTAGTGGAATATTATAAAAACTTAATCGATTTCAAAAAACAGTCAGAAACACTTATGGATAAAAATTGTGATAGAATAGAAAAGATAGAGTTTATAGAGCAAGTGGATAAAAATATAGTAAGTTTTGTGATAAAAGATGATATACATAAATTTGTAGTATATAACCCATACAGTGAAGAAGTACAAGTGCAAGTTCCAGAGGGGAAATGGAATTTAATCAGTGATGGAAACCTATTTATGGAACAGGGGAGAGAAATTGTCATAGAAAAAACTTACTTAGCAAATAGTAGCTCTGCTATTATTTTAGAAAAAATATAGATTAAGAGGTAGGTTATGGCAAGAATACAAGATATAGCAGACAAGTTGAATGTTACAAAAAGTACTGTGTCAAAAGCAATGAATGGAGCAGATGACATTAGCGAAGCTATGCGTAAAAAAGTACTAGAAACCGCAATTGAACTTGGCTATACCAAAAAAAGAGGGAAAGATACGCAGAAAAAGAAATTAGTGATTCTAATTCGACAAATGACTTATAAGAAACCTTCAGAATTTGGCTATTATCTTGTATTGGGGTTTCGTCAAATGGCAGAGCAAGCTGATTTTCAGGTAGATATCAGAGAAGTGTCAGAGGAGATGATGAAAGCATCTAGTTATGATGTGTACATGTTAGAGCATAACTATTTGGGTAGCTTTGTAGTAGGATTCTCGCTCAATGATAAATGGATATCAGAGTTTAAAACATCATCAATTCCTGCAGTGCTTTATGACAATGAAACAAAAGGTAATTTGAAAGCTACTTATATAGGCGTGGATAGTGTAGAGGGAATGGATTTTGCCATTGCCCATCTAAAAGAATTAGGGCATACAAAGATCGCCTATATGGGGGGCTTGTTAGGTTCTTTTTATGCGAAGGAGAGATACCGGGCATTTAAATCAGCTTTGAAAAAGCATAAGCTACACCAAGATAAAGAATTGTATGGGGAAGCTTATTATATTTCAGAATGTGTGATGCTTCATTTAGAACGAATTCTAAATCTAGGAGCAACCGCCATTATTTGTGGCCATGATCTCTTAGCTCAAGCAGTGATTGCACAATGTAGGGAAATGGGGAAGAGGGTACCAGAAAAGATCAGTTGTATTGGTTTTGATGATTTACCTATGTCTGAGAAAATGCAGCCACCACTAACAACCATAAGGCAAGATAGAGCAGAACTAGGTAAAAGTGCTTTTTATGCTTTAACTAGCCTGTTGAATGAAGTGCCAATAGGAACCTTACTATTACATGCAAAGTTAATGGTAAGAGAGTCTACGGGACCTGTGTATAAAGGATGATACGTAAAAAAAGAGACTTGCCTTTTAAAGCAAATCTCTTTTTTTATAACTTCATTATGAAGTTTTCTACTAGAGTAGCACTATGTTTTGCAGCTAAGAGTTCAAATTCAGGGTAGTCCATATGAGCACTGTCATCTGCCTTATCAGAAATGGCTCTGATAATAACAAATGGAACTTTATTTAAAGTAGCAGCATGAGCAATAGCCCCGCCTTCCATTTCGGCGCAATCAGCTTTCAAGTTAGAGATAATTTGTTCCTTCACTTCTTTTGAAGAAATAAATTGATCCCCAGTTACTACATTTCCCATATGACAGGTCACTTCAGGTAACACAGACTTACATGTAGCTAGAGCAGTAGAAGCTAAGGTTTCATCTGCAATAAAGTAAGTATCTTGTCCTGGTATTTGTCCTAAGGAATAGCCAAAGATGCTAACATCCACATCATGGTAGCAAACTTCTTTTGAGATTACAATATCTCCAATATCTAGGTTGGCATTTAAAGAACCTGCAATACCAGTGTTAATAATGTGGCTTACATTAAACAGATCTACAAGGATTTGAACACAGATTCCAGCATTTACTTTTCCAATTCCACTTTGAACGATTACCACAGAAATATCATTTAAAGTCCCTTCAAAAAAGTTCATACCTGCCTTTGTAGTAGTAGCATCTAGTTGCATTTTATCTTTCAGTGCAGTAACTTCAAGTTCCATAGCACCGATGATTCCTATTTTTTTCATATAAATTCTCCTGATTCTGTAATTTCTATAGGAATTGTATCATAGATACCTAGAAAAGCCAAGAAACAAAAAAGATTGTAGTTAAGGTTTCAAACCTTGACTACAATCTTTAATCTTAATTAACCGAAGTATCTGTTTAATAGACCTTCAAAAGCTTTTCCATGTCTAGCTTCGTCTTTAGCCATTTCATGAACAGTATCATGGATAGCATCTAAGCCAGCTGCTTTTGCACGTTTTGCTAAATCAGTTTTACCTGCAGTTGCACCGTTTTCAGCATCTACTCTTAATTGTAAGTTCTTCTTTGTAGAATCAGTAACAACTTCTCCTAATAATTCAGCAAATTTTGCTGCATGCTCAGCTTCTTCAAAAGCTGCTTTTTCCCAGTACATACCGATTTCAGGATATCCTTCTCTATGAGCAACTCTTGCCATAGCTAAGTACATACCAACTTCTGTACATTCTCCTTCAAAGTTTGCTCTTAAATCTGCAATGATATCTTCGCTAGCGCCTGTAGCAACACCTACTACATGCTCAGCTTCCCATGTTTTAGCACCTTCTTCTACTTTTGTAAACTTTTCAGCACCTACTTTACATTGTGGACATTGAGCTGGAGCCTCAGCACCTTCGTGAACATAACCACATACTTGACAGACATATTTCATAATTTAAATCTCCTTTTCTTTGATTTCTTTTTAGACAATCATTTTACTTTTATTTTTTGTTTTGTGTAAGACATTGGGCACAAGTCCCATTAAAATGTATAACCTGAGAAGTAACAACTCCATCATATAGATCGTTTGCAGTTGATAAAAATTCTAAAGCATTGGGAATGTGTAAATCATGTAAACAACCACAAACATCACAATGAATATGACAGTGAGAAGATGTATCTGCATCAAAGTGATCTACACCATCTCCGCAGTTAATACGTTGAAGTTCTCCCAAGTCAGCTAGTAAAGAAAGATTTCGGTATACAGTTCCTAAACTAATATTAGGATATTCATCACGAAGATGTGTATATACCATATCTGCTGTAGGATGATCTTTTCTCGACATTACAAACAGCTTAATACTTTCACGTTGCTTGCTATACTTAAGTTTCATGTTCTGCTCCTTTCTAATAATGATAATCATTAC
>CAYJHO010000065.1:0-12243 GCA_964369945.1 uncultured Lachnospiraceae bacterium | reverse complement strand
TTTTTCATTAAGCGGCTTTCGCCTCTTTGTGCAATGTGTATATTTTTCAATATCTGACAGTTGCTTTTTTTGTTTAGTTTGTTGTTGCTCTCAGTGGCAACTCATTTATAATATCATGTGTGCTACTGTTTGTCAACAACTTTTTTCAACTTTTTTCATTTTCTTTTCTTGCTCTCCATCTAGTCGTTCTTCACACTGATGTCTGCAAGAGAAAATTTGAAGTTTGTTGTTTGCCCCCCGTTTAGGGTGCTTATCTATAATACAAAAGACTGTGACATTTGTCAACAGTCTTTTTATATTTTTTAATATTTTTTTATATTAGGTTTAAAACCACTGCGAAGCAGCATCTACTACTGCATTTATAACCCCAACCAACGGATTATGATTATGTAAGAATTCTAGTACAAATCCATCTTCTACCATATCTAATAAAGTAAAATATATATCGGTATGTGGAAGAATCATCATCGCATAACTAAAGCCCCAATAAATTAAAACTGGTAGTAACGCTCCTACAACTGCTCCAAGCAATTTATCGATCACTCCCATACCAGGCAATTTAGCTACTAGCTTTGCAGGTAGTGCTGCCACTTTAACTAAATGGTAAATAGCAAACAATATAATTGCTAGTACTATTGCTAGTCCTACTATTAAATAATTCTCTTGCACAAACGCTGTCACACCTAAAGCAATCAATGCAATAATAAGTAATGCCATCAATACGCCAAAGAAAGCCTCAAGCTCTTTTACAATTCCATTTTTCCAACCGCCCCATATCGTCCCAATTAACAATCCAATAAAAATTAATAAAATCCAGTTCATACTATTCTACTCCTATCACCACAAAAGATTCATTTGTTATTATATTATATTCATATTTTTTATCTGTTGCATACATATCCAACACATTATACCCTAAGCTTCCACTATATTTCATGCGACCATCAAAGGTCCAAATCTCACACTCTGCATTATGATATAGTGTCAATATTTGATTTTCACATATCATCTTTGTAAATGGAAAATCTGTATGCTGCTCTAATACTAAGTTTCCATTCAAATCATACACTTGAATGGTATAATCTCCCTCTGGAGATATTCCTCGAAACGCCAATGCTATATGTTCTTCGCCTTCATAAACAAACTCAATTTGATGATTCAGCAGCACTTCCTTTGCTAATTCTGGTTTTTCAGCACCTTTGTAAAACATAATCCTACTATCGGCAATGGCAACCACCCTATCATTACTCATAAAGTTAATATTAGGTACAATCAAATCTGTATAGTTATATCCACTAGTATATCGATCTACATAATTTTGCCCAACTTCACCAAAATTGTAGAATGCCACACTTGTTTTTAATTCACCTCCATTTAAGTGCAAGAAGGAAACAGAAAACAACACTCCATTCGGTGACAAACTAATACTCATCGGATAACCACTTTGTTCCATTGTAGTTCTAATACTTAACAAAGTTTCTCCTTGATGATTATACACATAAATCCAATACACATCTACATCTTCTAGTATAGCAGCTACAATTCCAGCCTCTGCTACTGCAATTTGTACGATGGGCAAATTGGTTTTAATCTCCCCCATAGGCCCTTCATCATCCATCAAATAAATAATATCACCCTTTACATCACCAACTGCCACTTTGTTTCCATCTACATCAACGGTTGGTTGTTGCATCTGATAAACAACATCCCAAAGAGTTTCTCCCCCTTGGTCAACACAACGCATTCCATCCAAATTATAAATAATCGTATTCTCTTCTAGCTTTTCACTACTCGAATGCTCTGTGTAGGTCAATTCCCGCTCTATCTTTGCCGCAATATCAGAATACACTCTTAAATTCTCGTGCACTACCACTGCCACAACAACCAATAGGATTATAAGTCCTAACACCGCAAACCGAGTAAATTTTCCTCTGCGATAACGCCACAGCTCTTTCTCTGCTTCTAATTTGCTCATCTATCTCCTCTATACCTTTGCAACTCTATATTTGAAAATAAGCGAAATGGATTCTATCCATTTCGCTTATCATATCACATTCTTTTATGGAAGTAAAATAGTTTGTCCAACTTGTATATTATTAGGATCTAAAATCCCATTCATATTACACACTTCCTGCATTTTACTTTCATCGCCATAAAAACTTCTCAGAATGTTTAGCAAGGTGTCACCTTTTTGAATTAAATATTCTGTCACTGCAGGCACGCTAACCTCTTCTGTTATTTCTTCTGTCTCTTCTTCCACTATTTCTTCCACTACACTTTCTTCCGTTTCTTCTATATCTATTGCTTCTTCCGTTTCTTGACTTGCAATCTCCTCTAAACTAGGAATTACAACCACTTCAAACCCCTCTGGCTCTGGAACCTCTATTTTATCTCCCTCTGTTTCTAGCAGTGAATTATCATCTATTGTTTCTATCTGTTCTTCTTCCACCATTTCCCCACCCTCACTAGGCAGTTCTTCTTGTTCCATTCCACGAAGATAATTAGATACATAACCACTAACCTCTACAATATCTAAATTAGGATAATAGTAACGCACACCGTAAGCTAATGCAACAAGCGCTGCAAGCCCCATCACCAAAGCTGGAAACTTATTTTTCTTCTCCTTTATATGGTCACCTGATTTTTGTATTTCTTTTTCTGCTAATAGCTGCTTTCGATAAATGCCTGTTTTTTCTTTTACTTCCTTTGCCTCTTCCTCAGCTTTTGCTTTCTTCTCCCTATCGATATCTGCTTTTTTTATAATAACAGGATCTAAATCTATGGCACGTTCTTCTTTTTGATACTGCATCATATAATTTAACATTGCTTCATTTTTATCATAAAAAATATAATAACCGTTAGATAGCACTGCTTTATTACTAGTAGAGAAGTAATAAATGTCTTCAATATTATCTTCCTCACTAAGCAATACACCCACTAATTTATATCCAGAAAAGAATTCCTTCCTCATATACTCTGCTTGTTGCTTTTCAGCACCTGCTAAATGCTGATTTCTCTCTTTTCCTACTCCTAATAACGCTGCCCCATAAATAAATATGTATTGTATTCCATTCGTCTGTTCTATCGATCCATATAATGCAATCAGCCTTTTTTGCCCTTCCATCTCTTTGGATAATTGTTTTGCATAAGAAATACAGTAATCCTCCACATATATTTTATGTGTTGCATCTATGGTTCCTATTTGTGTAATGTGTTTTGGCAATTCCATGATTCGACCTCCCTTTTTTAGCAATATAACATTTTTATTGCCTGTCCTATGTCGAAATCTGTTGTCGAATTCTATTTCTCATCTACATTTTTAACCAAAAAAAGCCAAGATGACAACTTACATCTTGGCTTCTCCCTTTATTTCATTCTTTCTTATAGTTCAATCCGTCCTTCTAATGCACGAAGCAAAGTCACTTCATCAATATACTCTAGGTCACCACCAACAGGCACCCCGCTAGCAATTCTGCTTACTTTAATTCCTGTTGGCTTAATCAACTTGCTAATATACATTGCTGTAGTCTCCCCTTCCAAGCTAGAGTTGGTTGCAATAATCACTTCTTCTACTTCCGCTTGCAAACGCTGCATCAATTCCTTCAAACGAATATCTCCAGGCCCTATTCCTAACATCGGTGAAATAGCACCATGTAGCACGTGATAAACGCCTTCGAATTTTGCTGTTTTTTCATAAGCAGCCAAATCCCTGGTGTTCTCTACTACCATAATAATATCTTTTCTTCGTTTTTCATTACTACAGATTGGGCATTCCTCTGCATCCGTCAAGGTACAACACTGGCTACAATATCTTACATTTTTCTTAGCTTGTACCAGAGTATTTGCAAAGCGTTCTACTTTCTCTTCTGGTAAATGTATCATATGAAAAGCAAGACGCTGTGCTGTTTTATTTCCAATCCCTGGTAAAGATGCAAATTCTTCTATTAATTTATTTATATGTCCACTAAACATATCCATTAAAATGGAAATCCTCCCATGCCACCTGTCATTTTACCCATGATAGCTTCTGATTCTTCTTCTGCTTTTTTCAAAGCTTCGTTCATAGCTGCCATAATTAAATCTTCTAACATTTCAACATCATCTGGATCAACTGCATCTTTTGATAATTTTACTGCTAGAACTTCTTTTTTACCATTTACACTAATTTCTACAGCTCCACCACCAGCTTTTGCTGTAAACTCTTTTTCTTCTAACGCTTTTTGACTATCTTCCATTTGGCGCTGCATCTTTTGCGCCTGCTTCATTAAATTATTCATATTACCAGGCATACCCATGCCGCCTGGAAAACCACCTTTTTTTGCCATTTCTATTCTCTCCTCTTCATTTCCTTTATTCTTCGATCAAATCCATACAAATCAAACTTGATGTGTCAGGATATTGTCGCTCGAAATCTTCTCTTTTCTCTATTTTGATAATAGTAAATTCTACGCTTTTTCCAACTTCATCTTCAAAAAACTCTTTCAAAGCATTTAGATTTTCTTCAAAATTAAAATAATCACTCTCATAGCCATCCGGGATCCCAATAACCAATTCCCCTTTGCTTCCTATGGAAAGCTCTGCTTGCTTCATACTTGTCTTCATAAGCCCTGGCATCGTATTTCTTAAGGAATTAAAATCTTGTATAATTTCCTTAATTTCTTCTGGCAAAATCTGTGGCAAGGGTGGTCTTTCTACTAATGCTCTCTTTTCTACCTTGGCAGAATCCGCAGCTGTAGCTTGTACCACAATTCCTTTTTCCAATTTATTCTCTACCGTACGTACTCGATCTACTAATGAATTGGTATCTACTTCCATTGCTGGATTACAAATTTTAATCAAAGTAATTTCAATCAGCACTCGTTTCCCTGTAGCATAACGCAACTGATTTACTAACTCCGAAAAAATCCGGATATATCGAAGAATTCTATCCATATCCATCATATCCGCTTCTTCCTTTAATTTCAACAAATTATCAGTAGAAACTTCAATTATTTCTTCCATCTGTTCTGTCCCAGATGTCTTTATTAACAATAAATTTCTTAAATACCAGTTTAAATCTACAACGAATTGCTGCAAATTTCTACCCTGTACCACCACTTCATCCATAAGCTGAATTGCTGTTATAACATCTTGCAACACTAAGGCTCTCACCAACTCAGAAAATACACTAGTATCCACAGCCCCTAGTACATCCAAAACCATATCAAAGGTCAGGGTACTTCCAATGTGAAAGGCAATGCACTGATCCAACAAACTAATTCCATCACGCAAGGAGCCATCCGCGATCTTTGCAATATATCTCAATGCCTTCTCTTCAATGTCTACCTGTTCTGCATCCACTAGCTCTCTAAGTCTATTGCTGATGACTTCCACCGAAATCCTCTTAAAATCATACCTTTGACACCTAGACAAAATAGTGATAGGTATCTTATGTACTTCTGTGGTTGCTAAAATAAAAATAACATAAGACGGAGGCTCCTCTAATGTTTTCAACAGAGCATTAAATGCTCCTATTGATAACATGTGAACCTCGTCTATAATATACACTTTATAAGAACCCTCTGTTGGTGAATAAGATACTTCGTCTACAATTTCTCTAATATTATCTACCCCATTGTTAGACGCAGCATCTATTTCTATCACATTCATACTTGCCCCAGCAGCAATCGCTTGGCACACACTACAGGTTCCACAAGGATTTCCATCTTCTGGAGCAATACAATTAATAGCCCTTGCAAAAATCTTTGCTATGGTTGTTTTCCCAGTCCCCCTGGTTCCTGTAAATAAATAAGCATGGCCAATGCGATCCGCTAGAATTTGATTCTTTAAAGTGGTTACAATATGCTCTTGACCTTTTACATCATCAAAATGTGTCGGTCTAAATTTCCTATATAATGCGGTATATGACACCCACTTACCCTCTCTTTTCCTAACAATAACTTAACTTTCTTTGCACTCTACTCGTCTCCAAAGCTAATTCCTAACATCTTAGCCTCTTGAACAATAGAAGCATCTGGAGCAACATACTTTAATTTGCCTGCCACTTCTTCTAGAGGTACTTTCACTAATTCACGATTGCGAATTCCTACCATATAACCAAATTCGCCATCTAAGATCAATTTCCCAGCACGACTTCCTAATCTACTTGCCAATACTCTATCATAAGGACAAGGACTTCCGCCACGTTGCATATGACCTGGAACTACCACTCGGATTTCTTTGTTGAAATGAGTTTGTAGCTTATCAGCTAATTCATAAGCAATAGAAGGATAGGCTTCTTCTTTTCTCTTTTCCTTTAATTCTTTCTTACCTAAAAGCGCATCCTCTTTTGAAATAGCACCTTCTGCAATTGCTATAATGGTAAAGTCCTTGTTACCTTCTTCTCTCTTATCAATTGCTTCTGCCACTCTTTTAATATCATATGGTATCTCTGGAATCAGAATAATATCTGCCCCAGAAGCCATCCCTGCATTCAAGGTAAGCCATCCTACTTTGTGTCCCATCACCTCTACAATAAATACTCGTCCATGAGAAGCTGCTGTTGTATGAATACAATCAATTGCATTCGTTGCGATATTCACTGCTGATTGAAAACCAAAGGTCATATCCGTTCCATACAAGTCATTATCGATAGTCTTTGGCAAGGTTACTATATTCAATCCTTCCTCACGAAGTAAATTAGCAGTCTTATGAGTGCCATTACCTCCCAAAATTACCAATACATCCAACTCTAAGTCATGATAGGTTTTTTTCATAGCCTCAACTTTATCAACGCCATCTTCTCCAATTTTTTGTATTGTTTTAAATGGTGTTCTACTACTTCCAAGAATAGTTCCTCCCAAAGTTAAAATACCAGAAAAATCATTACTATCGAGAAAACGATATTCTCCGTAGATCAATCCCTTGTAACCGTCGATAAACCCATATAACTCTAAATGCACGCCACTTTCATAAAGAGTTTTTACAACACCTCTCATCGCTGCATTCAATGCCTGACAATCACCACCACTTGTTAACATCCCAACTCTAAGCATCCTAACTTCCTCCTATTCCCATTCTTATATTCTCAGAATCTAGTGCCCTTTATTCCTAGCCCCTAGCTTTCTCCTTAGAGGACTCTGCACAAACCTTTGCTGACAGTAATCCTTGAATATTCCTAATCATGTCCAGTATCTCAAAAAACATACTCTCTTTATTAAAATTTACCACAAATACGGAAATTTTACAATAATGAATCCACAGATATCGATTGACCTAAACCCAAAAGCTAGCTATACTAAGTAACATAAACAATAGAAAGAGAATCAAATTTTATGATAAAATCCCATTCGTACTATATGAAAGAGGCCATAAAGCAAGCAAACAAAGGTTTGGCCTTAGACGAAGTGCCCATTGGCTGTGTCATTGTCCACCAGGACAAAATAATTGCAAGGGCTTTTAACAAAAGAAATACCGATAAATGTACCTTAAGCCATGCCGAACTTTTAGCCATTAAAAAGGCAAGTAAAAAGTTAGGAGACTGGCGCTTAGAGGAATGTACCTTGTATGTCACCCTGGAGCCTTGCCAAATGTGTGCCGGTGCCATCGTACAGGCCAGAATCCCTACCGTAGTCATTGCTGCCATGAACGAAAAAGCAGGTTGTGCAGGTTCTATTTACAATCTATTGAAAGAAGAGAAATTCAATCATCAAGTAGACATTATTTATGGGGTAGAACAGCTTGCCTGCGCTACCATGCTCAGTGATTTTTTCAAAAATCTCCGCATAAAGAAGAGAAATACTATTGACAAACCGCTTAACTAGCTATAAACTAACAATATCGTGCATTTAATAGGTAGATGTTTATATGGCTGCCCATCTTCTGTAGTGATGACGTTTGGGTCTTACGCAATGCGATGCTACGAATCGTGTCAGGTTGGGAACAAAGCAGCACTAAGTAGATTTTTCCATGTGCCGTAAGGGTGCCTGGCTGAGCTGCAAGGATGGTAACGCATATAAGCATCTTCCTATTAAATGCAAAACTCTAAACTACAAGCGGTTTAGAGTTTTTTTATATCTCTACCCTTTTCATATAATAACCAAACCCGCCTTCAGGTACGGGTTCTTTTTTTGCCTCAAAGCTTTCGAATCCATAATAAATGGCTGCTGACCTTTCTTTTTCATAATACAAACCTGGAATCCCCAAATAATATTGCATCCTACCTCCGCGAAAACTTCGCCCTAACAAAATATGCTTATATTGATAGAAAGAGTGCAACAGAAAGCTGTTTTGTACCATAGCCTGATGTTTTTCCGACAATACAACAAAATCCCTAGGCTCTATGGATAAATAAGATCTTGTATCTTCAAAAGGATGCACCACAGGATATACAACACAAAGTTGCTGCCATTTATCTGCAAAAAGTTGTAAACCCGAATCCTTTTCTACCTCTTCAAGCTTTTCTTCCATCGGTTTTTCGTCTAAACATTCTGTCTCCATGCTTGTATCTACTTCACCACTTACTTCTGCTTGCTTTCCATGCATAGGCAACCACCTTTGTTCTAGACAACCATTACTATTTAAATTAATCCAAATCCCTGTAATATATTGATACGCAATATATTTATGCCCTATTTTATCCGTTTGACATCGCAGCGATAAATTTCCCCTTCCCCGATTCAACTCAATATGTCCAACCAAGGTTTTAACATGTCCTGACAACAAGTAAACAGGATAGTTTCCATGTATCTTGCCACAACTAGTTACAATTACTTCTACTCTACAAATGTCTTCCATTGCCATAAAACGAACACTCCCTACACCTCTAGCCTGTCCATCTTCTTGCTTCCACACTAAATACATTGTTTTTCTATCAAAAAAATACATCCTAACACCTCCACAATTCCATCCTATCAAAAGATATAAGAATATATATGAGGTATTAGCATGTATTATGCCTAAAACTCTAAATCATTTAAATATTTCATATAGTTTACAACCATTAGCGCAATCTTCAAGGTCAAAGCATCATCGAAAATTCTAATATCTAAACCTGTGCTCTTTTGCAATTTTTCAATTCTGTAAACCAAGGTATTTCTGTGTACAAATAATTGCCTTGATGTTTCTGAAATGTTCAAGCTATTTTCAAAGAATTTATTCACAGTCATCAAGGTTTCTTCATCCATGCGATCTGGTACATTTTCTCCAAATATTTCTTCTATGAACATTTTGCAAAGACTAATCGGTAACTGATAAATCAATCGTCCTATTCCCAAAGTAGAATAATCTATAATATCCTTTGTTTCATAAAATATTTTTCCTACATCCAAAGCCATTTTAGCTTCTTTATAAGATTTTGATACCTCTTTCAACTCCTCTACGATTGTTCCAAAGGCAACTTTCACATTTACCATCAACTCTGTATTAACCATATCTAAGATCGTGTGTGCCACATGCTCTAACTCTTCTTTTGCTCCTGTAGATGGAAGCGATTTTATTAAAATAATGCTACTTTCATCAACCGAAGTAATGTAGTCACCACCTTGCGAAGTATAGATGTTTTTTAACAGCTCTACTAAAGCAGCATCTTTCTCCTCTTCGGTTTCGATTACTAAAACTGCTCGCGGAACTACAATATCAATATGGAGCTTTTTCGATCTATTATGTACATCTACCAAAAGCAGATTATCGAGTAGTAGATTTTGGAAAAAGTTATTGCGATCAAACTTCTCCTTATATGCTACAATTAGCCTTTCTATTTGTGCTACTGCAATTCGACCAACCATATAAGCATCTTCGCCGAAACCAATTGCAACTAATATATGAACTAACTCTCCTTCATCCTTTACTTTCAACAAATGATAATTACCAATAATCTGGCTATCTGCTGGTGAGTTTACAAAGGACACGATAACCTCGGTTTCTACTGACTGCATACTGCTTGTACACGCAATCTCATCTCCACTTAAATCATACAATGCCATATCCACTCTAGTAATTACTCTTAAATCGTCCAAACAAGTCTGTATAATTTGATTCGAAATCATCGGTATGTCTCCTCCTTGAGTTCCTACTCTATTATTTTATATTACTCAAAAAGGGGATGCTATGCACCCCCTTACGAGAACTTAATTAGTTTGTGATTACTTGCTCTGTTTCTTTGTCAAATACGTGGATTTTCTCAACGTCGAAAGCAACTTTAATCTTGTCACCAACTCTAGCTGTTGTACGAGAAGGTACTCTAGCTGTAACGCTGTTTCCTGCGATATCTAAGTATAAGTAAACTTCAGCACCTAATAATTCATATACTTTAACTTCTGTTTCAAATACACTGTTTGGTGAAGCGCTGATGAATAACTCATCATCTTTCACGTCTTCTGGACGAATACCTACAGATACTTCTTTACCAACATAACCACCATCGATTAACTTCTTGCTCTTTGCTGGAGGTAGTGGAACGATTGTTCCTGCAACATCAACACTAGCAATTCCACCTTTTTCAGAAACTACACCATCGATGAAGTTCATTTGAGGAGATCCGATAAATCCAGCAACGAATTTGTTTTGTGGATTTTCGTATAAGTTTTGTGGTGAATCAACTTGTTGTACTAAACCATCTTTCATAACTACGATTCTTGTACCTAGAGTCATCGCCTCTGTTTGGTCATGAGTAACGTAAATGATGGTACTTCCAAGTCTTTGGTGTAATTTAGCGATCTCAATACGCATTTGTACACGTAACTTAGCATCTAAGTTTGATAGAGGCTCATCCATTAAGAATACTTTAGGATTACGTACAATCGCACGACCCATAGCAACACGTTGTCTTTGTCCACCAGATAAAGCCTTTGGCTTACGATCTAATAATTTTTCAAGGTCAAGAATCTTAGCAGCTTCTTTTACCATTCTATCGATTTCATCTTTTGGTACTTTTCTTAATTTAAGACCAAAAGCCATATTGTCATAAACTGACATATGAGGATATAGAGCGTAGTTCTGGAATACCATCGCGATATCTCTATCCTTAGGTTCTACATCGTTCATTACTTTATCTCCGATGATAAGTTCACCTGAAGAAATATCTTCAAGACCAGCTACCATACGAAGTGTTGTTGTTTTACCACATCCTGATGGTCCAACAAAGATGATAAATTCTTTATCTTGAATTTCAAGATTGAAATCTTTTACAGCGCAAAATCCATTAGGATATACTTTGCATACATTTTTTAAACTTAATCCAGCCATTTTTAAAAACCTCCACGTTTTCATTCTTACATACAAGCAATATACTATGTATGACTTATGAACTTAGTATATAGATATCTCTTAAAATAATCTATATCACAATTCAACAAAGTTTTGTACAATCATTGGAAGTTTTGCCATATGAAATATTTCGCCACTTTCCTTTATTGCAGATTGCACATGTTTTTTTCTTTTTATTGTTCAGATTGAACAATCTCTTCTTCTTGTTCTTGTGTTGAAAGAGTTTCTTCTTCTAATTCAACTCTCCATCCATCATCTACTTCTTTTTCTTTTGTTCTCTCAACCCCTTCGATCTTATCGAAAATACGTGTATAGAACACAGCGTTGAAATAACCTGTCACCCCAAATCCAACACAAAGCATAATTGGTACGGTCACTGGTTGGTAAAACACAAGCACTGCTGGAAGAACATTAATCACTAACATAGGAATCGTTTGCACTACACTAGAGATTGATATCAAAAAAGAGTTTTTGATGGTAGTCACAATCGGATTATAATATCTAGATTGCAACACAAACACCCAACTAAAACTAAACATATAAAGCATAAGAACTACATACAATAAATACATCACAATATCTGGTATATCCACAAATTCAAAAGCTACAAGGTAAAAGTCAAGACCAATCAAGGTTGCCACTGCCAAATAAATCAGCCACAACAAGGTTGCTTGCTTAAAATTCTTCTTAAAAGAAGAAAAGAACTGCTTGGTAATATAGTTTTCTTCATCTCTTACAATTTTCAACAACACATTATGCATTGCAGTAATCGATGCTCCAATTGTAATAATCGGAATGCAACTAATGATAAAAATAATATTCAAAATAAACAAATCCCCAAATTTGTTGAGCATGGACATTAATTTACTGTCCATCGAAAATAATCCATTCATAGTATCCCTCTACTTTTGTGTATTTTGTAGGAGCCTGGGCTCCTACAATCTGCTATATCTTATCGTATTTCTGCTCCCGCTGGCATCTTTTTCTCAGGGCTCACTA
>CAYJHO010000064.1:8434-13094 GCA_964369945.1 uncultured Lachnospiraceae bacterium | reverse complement strand
GAAGAATTTTTAAAGAAAACAGCCCATACAGAGGCTCCGGTTGTAAGAAGTTTCTTTTCTCCTCTAGATTTAGCTAATGCCTTACTAGGAGATAAGCTGTATATGGACTTTTATGATAAGCCTGAGGAAGTGCATGAATTAATGAACTATTGTGCAGATGCCATTATCAAATTTGCGGAAGACTTATATAGTATTGCGGGTAAGTATGTAGGAGATACTAAATATGGGATGATGTACTTAGATGGCTACATCAATATGTCTGAAGACATTGCCACTTTGATTTCAGCTGATATGTACCAAGAGTTCTGTGCAGAGCATACGCAAAAAGTAATCGATCATTTTGGTAGAGGCTTAATGCATACCCATACAAGAGCACTCTATCAAGTTAAAGAAATTTGTGGCTTAAGAAATGCCTGCCATATGTGGCTAGCAACTGATCCAAATCAAACAAGGGCTATTGATGTAGTGCCTAAATTAATCGAAGATTCTAATAAATCATTTATGGCTATTGATTGTGAAACAGTAGAAGAAATACGAAATACATATACAAATCTAATACAAGGAAATTTTTCCGTTTGGATGCCTGCTTCTAGTATTACTGAGGCTAATCAAATATTAGATGAAATAAAGAAAATTATTGCCAGTTATTGAAAAAACACGAAAATATATGAAATAAACATAAATTGTATTGTAAAGCCTTCTCAAAGTGATAAAATGTACTTATGGTATGATAAACTCATAAAATTAAATGAGATTATTATAATTTAAGGAGGCTAACATGAAAAAATCAATAAAGCTTACAACTTTACAAGTGGTACGTAGTATTATAATGATTTTCTTGATTTTAACAACCATAGCGTTATCTCTTTTCTCTTGGAAGACTAGCATTGATAGCGATACGGTCAATACAAATAGAGCAGAACTCATCTTAAGTTCCAAGCAATTTATGGATGCATCTGCTTATCTAACTTCCGAGGTAAGAGCTTACGCTGCCGTAGGAGATCAGGAGCACTATGACAATTATTGGAAGGAAGTGAATGAATTACAAAATCGCGATATTGGTGTGACAAATATGTTACAAATTGGCATTACTGAGGAAGAGGAAGCAATTGTAATACAGATGCAGAACTTGTCCAATGAATTAATTCCGTTGGAAACACTTGCTATGGAAGCAGTGGATGCGGGAAACTACGATGGGGCAATTCAGATGGTATTTGGCGAAGCTTATGAAACAACTATCTTAGAGATTAGAAGTTTACAAGAACAGTTTAATTCCATGGTTAATACTCGTACTTTAGCTGAAGTAGAAGCAATGAGTCAGCAAACAAACTATATTCAGATTTCCTTATTTATTGCATTGGTTGTTATTGCATTGACTCTAGTTGCAACAGAAGTTGTAATCAAAGTAAAGATGGTCAGCCCAATTGCAAAATGCTCTCATGCATTAGAAGAGATTTCGAAAGGAAATCTCTCTCCTAAATTTGAAGTAGAGAGTGACAATTCTGAAATAGGAGTGCTAGCTCATTCCACGAGAACAATTATTGGATCTATTTCTAGTATTATAGCTGAGTTTAGTAAGAGTATGATGTATATGGCAGAAGGTAATTTTACTTATAAAGGTAATTTAGAAGATGTATTAATTGGAGATTACGAAAAGCTATTGGTAGCCTATCAGAAGATTGCAACGGATTTACCAAGTGTTTTAATGGATATTCATGAGTTATCTAATAATGTTGAATTTAAGAGTAAACAACTTACAGAAGGTGCAATGCATTTGGCCATAGCTTCGACAGAACAAGCAGCAGCTGTTTCGAATGTATTATCATCTATCGAAGAAGTTTCAGAAGAGGTGAATGAAAGCGCTAATAATACTCTTAGAATCCAGCAGGAAAATCAGAGAACTCAAGGACTATTAGCACAGAGTAATGAACAAATGGTGATTATGTTAGAAGCTATGGAAGAAATCAACGCAAAATCTATAGAAATTCGCAAAATTATCAAAGTAATTGATGATATAGCATTTCAGACTAATATTCTATCCTTAAATGCAGCAGTAGAAGCTGCTCGCGTAGGAGAAGCAGGAAAAGGATTTGCTGTGGTTGCAGATGAAGTTAGAAATCTTGCATTAAGATCAGCTCAATCGGCAAAGGATACTTCGACCTTAATAGAAACAACAATTGAAGCTGTTGAAAAGGGAAATCAAATAACAGAAAAGACATCGGCTACTACAAAAGAAATTTTGGAAAGTGCTTCTGAACTTAGTGTTTTATTAAATAAAATTACAGAAACAACAGAAAATGAGGCAGTTATAACAAAAGCAATCGCAAAGAATGTAAATGAAATATCGTTTGCAGTACAAGCGAATGCAGCCTTATCAGAAGAAAGCACTGCAGCTAGTTCTGAACTATCAGATCAAGCTCAAAGTCTAAAAGAAAATTTAGGTCGATTTAAGTTTAGTCATGAAGATTAATGTGGACGTGAAAAGGTAAAAGGTATGTAACATATCTTTTACCTTTTTTTCTAGAAAAATTACAAGACTTCATAATTAATAAGCTTTATAGTAAAAAAATGAAAATCTAGATTCTGATAGTATATAGGAAGCCAAGGAGGGTATTGGGGATATGGATTATTTACAACAAGTAGCAGATAAAATCAAAGAAGAGTTAAAATTAAAAACAGCAATTGTATCAGTTGAGGACATCAAGTTTTATCCTGAATTGAGAGAGTTATGTGTGATGAATACTTGCGGTAATTATGGCAAGAATCATACCTGTCCACCTAATGTGGGAGAAATACATAGTCTGATAGAAAGGGCAAAGACTTATCAAAGAGCGATCATAGTACAAAATGTATATGAGTTAGAAGATAGCTATGATTATGAAGGAATGGTAGAGGGGGCTAAACGTTTCAAAGGAAGTTTTGATCAAGCAGAGGAAATTGCAAGAGAACGAATAGAGGATCCTTTGCTATTAGCCTGTGGAGGTTGCAGTTATTGTGTGAGGTGTTCAGCACTTGATGAAGAAGCCTGTCGCTTTCCAGATAGGGCAAGAGCTTCTCTTGAATCTTACGGAATTCAAGTGTCACAATTGGCAGAATCAGCAGGGATGAACTATATTAACGGAGTAAATACTGTAACATATTTTGGTGGAATTTTAGTTAAGGAGTAAAGCATATGAGATATAGCAACGGATTAAAAAAAGCCGTCACCTTTAGTTATGATGATGGAATCGGTCAAGATAGAAGGCTAGTGGAAATGTTCAACCGTTATGGATTGAAAGCGACTTTTAATGTCGGTTCTGGCATGTTAGATGAAGAAGGCCATTGGGAAACAGAAGGAGTCATTGTAAAGCGTTTGGCATCCAAAGAAATATCTAGTATTTTTGTAGGTCATGAAGTAGCTTGTCATGGTCTTACACACCCACATATACCAAGTGTTTCTTCTGAGGAAAAACGTAGACAAATAGTAGAGGACAAGTTAGCATTAGATCAGTTACTTCCCTATTCGGTAGAAGGAATGTCTTACCCTTTTGGCGGTGTGGATGATGAAATGATAGAAATTATGAAAGAATGCGGATTATGGTATGGAAGAGTTGTTCCTAGTAGCCATAGTTTTACGTTGCCAACAGACTTATATCGCTTACAGCCCACCGTACATCATAATGATGAACGGATTTTTGAATTGATTGAAGCATATTTAGCATTGGACAGTGAAGATGCAACGATGCTTTATATTTGGGGGCATAGCTATGAATTTGACGTGGATTCTAACTGGGATCGTATGGAAAACATTTGTCAAATGCTATCAGGAAAAGAAGATATTTGGTACTGCACTAATATCGAATTAATCAAAGATATTTATTAATTTTGAAACAGATTTCAGAAGTCTATAGAGGAATTGACGTAGAATTCATACAAGGATATACTAACTATAACTTAATGATGGAGGTTAGTATTGAGATGAATGAATCAATGAAAGCAACAAGAGAGTTTTATCGAAAATGGAACTTTGAGGATGAAATTAATGAAATGCCAAAACAAAATGTAATTTGGATTATTAGTGATCAGCACAGAGCACAAGCATTAAGTGCAAATAACGATTGTAATGTAAGGACACCACATATAGATTCCTTAACCGTAAATGGAGTGAATTTCACTCAGGCGGTATCAGGATATCCTTTGTGTTGTCCTTTTCGTGCATCTATGATGACAGGAATGTACCCTCATAAATGTATGCCAGGACATGAATATGAATTAAATAAAGAATACCCTAGTGTTGCAGAGATATTGAATGAGAATAAGTATGATACTTTTTATATTGGTAAGTGGCATCTAGCTGGGGAAAGAACCAATACAATGATGCATATAGTCCCAAGAGAAGACCGTGGTGGATTTGGGACATGGATAGGATATGAGAATAATAATTGCCAATGGAATACTTGGGTTCATGGGCACAAGGAAAATGGCGAAGAAATTGAACAATATCGATTAAAAGGATATGAAACAGATTGTCTTACAGATTTATTGATCGATCAAATCAAACAAAGAAAAGATAAGGACAAACCTTTCTTTGGAGTATTGTCAGTACAGCCACCTCATGATCCATATGTGGCACCTGCGCATAATAAGAGAAATATCAATTCTCATGATATTACCTTAAGAC
>CAYJHO010000064.1:4044-8424 GCA_964369945.1 uncultured Lachnospiraceae bacterium | reverse complement strand
TGCTACTGAAATACATCAAGCAAAAGCAAAGAAACATCTTTCCAATTACTATGCAATGATTGAGAATTTAGATGATAATATTGGAAGAATCCTAGAAACTTTAATGGAAGAAGATTTAGATCTAAACACACAAATCATGTTCTTTTCTGATCATGGGGATATGATGGGCTCTCATGGAATGTATGGAAAAGTTGTTCCTTATGAAGAATCTATTCGCATTCCATTTATCATAGGAAGCAGAATACCTTATTTCTACAATTTTCATTCAGGAGAATCTGATGCGGTAATTTCTAGTGTAGATATTGCACCAACTACCTTAGGTTTGTGTGGAGTCGAGACTCCTACTTGGATGGAAGGTTATGATTATTCTCACTATAGACTTACCAATTCTTTCCATACAATAAGAAAAGAGGAGGAGCCTGATGCTGCCTTTATTCAGTCAGTTATTCCAAGAGAAGGATGCGATAAAGCTTGGAGAGCAGTGGTGACAAGAGATGGATATAAATATGTTTGTTTTGAAGGAGCTGAATGGCTTATGTTCAATTTAAATGAGGATCCTTATGAACAAGTAAATCTAGCTCACTTTGGTCATCTTAGAGAAAAGAGAAAAGAATTGCATCAAAGGTTATGGGAATTTATCGAAGAAACAGGGGACAATTTTATCTTACCAAGAGGAGAGTATATTTAATATGAAAATCTACATTAGTGAATTTGATAAACAAAGCATTGATACAAGGTATCTATTAGATTTATGCAAAGACAAGCAGGGTGTAAGTTTTGTAAGTAAGCTAGCGGAGTGTGAGCTTTTCTTAATCATGGTTGGATCTTACTTAAGTTATGGATCTAAAGAAGTCATAGAATCCGATTTGAAAGAAGCTATGAAATCAGGAAAAAGAATCTTGGCAATCTGCCCCTATGGTTCAAACTATTTACCAAAATACTTTCAGGACTTAGGAATTGGTAAACTGCCTTTTAATAAAACTGGGATTAAAAAGCTGTTTAAGTGAGGATGAGGAGACTATAACTATGGGTTCAATATATCATAAATTTTATCAGTTAAAAAAAGGGATAGCCGGTAATCGAGAGAAAAGGGAGTTTGAATATTCCTTTGGTATGCCTAAATTAGAACAACTTAGCATTACTCCTATGAGTGCTTGGAATGAGAGGATTTTGTCGGAACTAGAATTTGCACTTAGTATTTCAAAGGTGCAAGAAGGAAAATATGATATTATCATTGAAAATTGTATCGATTTTCTAAACGATGCTTTAGAAAAAGATGGAGTATTAAGCAATACCTATTGCCAACAAGCTGAGCGTATGTTGTTAAGTTTGGAGTCTGCTTGTAAAGAATGGAGTATCATTCTAGCAGCCCACGCACATATTGATATGAACTGGATGTGGGGATGGCAAGAAACCGTTGCAGCTACCCTATCTACCTTTAGGACGATGTTACATATTATGGAGGAATATCCAGAGTTTTGTTTTTCTCAATCACAGGCAAGTTGTTATAAAATAGTAGAAGAATATGATCCGGAGTTAATGGAGAAAATCAAAGAAAAGATCAAAGAAAAGAGATGGGAAGTAACAGCTACTGCTTGGGTCGAAACTGATAAAAACATGCCATCTACGGAGTCTTTAATCAAGCACATTCAATATACGAAAGAGTATATGGAGAAGGTATGGGAAGTTCCAAAAGATGGATTGAAAATTGATTTCTCGCCAGATACCTTTGGACATAGTGAGCATATTCCAACGATCAATCAATTTGGAGAGGTGGATTATTATTATCACTGTAGAGGTCTTGACAAGGAAGTTAGCTTATATCGCTGGGTAGCACCTTCGGGCAAAGAGGTCTTAGCACAAAAAGAGCCTAACTGGTATAACGCAGCAATAACCCCTCATATAGCCATGGACTTGACCGCCATAGCAAATAGAAATGCTGGATTCCAAACGGCATTGGTTATTTATGGCGTAGGAAATCACGGAGGAGGTCCTACTAGAAGAGATGTAGAGAAAGCAATTCAAATGATGGATTGGCCAATTTTCCCTAAGTTAAAGTTTGGTACGCTATTGGAATACTTTACAAAGGCAGAATCTGTAAGAACAAAGCTCCCAATGGTTGAAGGAGAGATGAACTTCTTTTCACCGGGTTGTTATACCACCCAAAGCCGTATCAAGATGGGAAATAAAAATGTTGAGAGATCGCTTATACAAGCAGAGAGTTTTTCAGCACTAGCAAATACCTATCTAGGTACTAGTTACTTACATAAAGGTTTTCAAAAAGCTTGGGAAAATGTCTTGTTCACACATTTTCATGATATTTTAACAGGATCTTGTGTGAGAGATACAAGAGAACATGCTATGGGTCTGTATGCGGAATCCATGGCACATGCACAGACTCAAACAGCAAATGCACTAAGAGTCATTAGCGAACAAATTGATACTTCTTTTCTAGAAGTAGAAGATATCCGCAATAGCCAATCTGAGGGGGCTGGAGTAGGATTTGGATTAGATAACTACACAGGAGTTCCAAACCCAGAAAGGGGAGCTGGAATAACAAGGGTATTTCATGTTTTTAATTCACTTCCTCAGCCTAGAAAAGAAGTAATAGAACTTAAAATTTGGGATTGGACAGGAGACATTCGCTATATAGAATTCAAAGATGCAAGGGGAAGTAGTATCCCTCACCACTGTTTAAGTAAAGATTTTGAGCACTATTGGGATCATAAATATATCAGAGTTTTAGTAGAAGTCCAGGTTCCTTCCTTAGGATATACTACGATTGTAATGAGAGAAAAGATAAGGGAGGAGTATGTACACTATGCACATCCTCAAACCAGAAATAACCATGAATATTCAAATATAGTGTTAGAAAACAACTTGATGCGAGCAGAGTTTGACTATAAAAATGGAAATCTGATTCATCTGTTTGATAAAGAAAAATGCAAAACTGTGAATACAAAGGACATCGGCTTACGTTTCTTACATACAGAATCACAGACCTCGAATGCATGGCAAATAGGTAGAAGCAAGTGGGAAGAGGAGATTACTGAGATCACCAAGATTAATAGCTTTAGCCATGGCAATCTACAAAGTGGATTTAGTTTAGAAAAGAGAATTTCAGGATCAAAAGTGAAAGAAACAGTTACCTTGTATACCAATTCAAAATCACTAGAATATCAATATGAAATTGACTGGAATGAATTAGGTACGGTTGAAGATGTCCCTGTTTTAGTATTTAAAATGCCTTTTTCCTATGATTTGAAAGATTATATAAATAGTGTCCCTGCAGGGATTAAGAGAAGGGTGGCAATGGATCTCGATGTACCTTCTACTGAATTTGTTACAGCTATGAATCAAGATGGAACCAGCCTTATGCTTAGTTGCGATACAAAGTATGGATACCGAGGATTAAAGAATGCACTTTACCTTACGTTAATAAATCCTTCTACTTATCCAGATCCAGATCCAGAGAGGGGAGTACATAGCTTCAAAATCCAAGTGTCTCTAGTAGATAATAATATAGATCAAATGTATCAAATTGTAAGAGAAAAACATAATCCACTTATTCCTATTTCATCCAACAGACATATTGGACGCTTAGGGCTAGAGCAGTCTTTCTTTGAGATAAAAGGAGAAGGAATGGTACTTTCAGGAATTTCTATAGAAAAGGAAGATGGTTTAACCATAAGGCTCTATAACACTAGTGAGGAAGAACAAGCTTTTTCACTAGAATTTATGAATAATATAGAAGAGGCTGTTTCTATTAATCTCCGGGAAAAAACCAAGGGAAGTATTGAAATCAAAGAAAAGACCTTATATACTAGTTGTAAAGCGAAATCACTGATAGCATTGAAGCTTAAATTAACATAAGGTATAAGGGAGACAGTAAGGAATGAAGCAAGAATTAATAAGACCTGGCTACTTCTCAGAAGTGGTTGCGGCAGATAATTTAAGAAGTGACTATGATATAAAAAATGAATTGTTGATAGAAGTAGGAGCAAAGCCAGATTATGTATTCTTTGGTGATTCTATTACACAGATGTGGGAAATTAATGCTTGCTTTCGAAATAATTTATTAATGGTAAATCGAGGAATTGCTGGAGATAAAACAAAATATGCTTTAAAAAGATTCGAAGCTGATGTGTTACAATTAAAACCAAAGTGCGCAGTTGTACTTTTAGGTATTAATGATTTCTTTGACATCATGCCAAATTTCTTCCAATTAACAGAAGGAAAAAAGTTTGAAGATATTGTTGCTGATGCAAATTGTAATTTAAGATTAATAGCAAAGCAAGCCAGGGATCATGATTGTACTTTAGCACTTTGTTCTTATATTCCAAATCAAAATGGAGAAGGAGAGTTAGAAGATAATCGCAG
>CAYJHO010000064.1:0-3972 GCA_964369945.1 uncultured Lachnospiraceae bacterium | reverse complement strand
TCCTAACTTTGTAGGTTATGGTATCATGTCAACTACCTTAAAGGAATGTTTGAAAGAACACAATATGGATATATAACAAGAAAGAAGCTGGATAAAATCACATCCAGCTTCTCTTTTAGTTTAAATTACTTAGCAGCATATAGATACTTTCACAGGCCTCTTCTATGGAAACTTCTTTTTCAAGAAAGCTCTTGATTGCTATAGATAAATCGTTACATAATGCATGTTGAGAGTATTCCTTCAAATGATTAGCCATGGGTTTTGTCTCAGGGACAATTTCGGCACTTAAACCGATCCAAGAGGAAATCAAGTTTAGCTCATCATTGGTGATAGCTTGAATGCTAGGCATAGAACCACCTAATACATTGTTTGGTATCGTCACTTCATCCGAGATAAACCAATTCAAAAAGGAAGCACATAAATCTTTATGTTGCGAGTTGCTAGAAACCCCTAGACTCCATCCTCCTCTTACAGAAGTTGGACCTAAAGATCTTTTCGCATAGGTAGTCTCTACAATACCAGCTGAATTACTTGTATGAGCATAAGAATAATTAAAAAACTTAGAACGATACAATACCATCATTGCTGCATTTCCACTATTATAGGTTTGAATTTTTTTCTCTTCGCTAGTATAATGAGAATCAGAGTTGGAACATTTAAAGAGTAAGTGAACCATTTCTAGAGCAGTTAAAATCGAATCTTTATCAAAGACGTACAACTCTTTACTCGAATTTTGGTTTGCTTCCCACAAGATTGACATAAATTCATATGGTAATTCATGTGGACTAGTAGACATGGCAATTCCATAATCTACAGGTGAGAATTCATTCGAATCTTTTGTTAAAAAGTGGGCAATCAAACTACATTCAGACCAAGTGTTTGGTGGTAATAGTTCTTTCTTGTATTGCTCATAAAATAATCTTTTTAAATGTGTATTCTCGAATATATCATTTCGATAAAAAAGTAATTGTGTGTCTACTAACAATGGAACTGCATATAATTCACTTCTTTCTTTCGCATAAATTTCAATAATTTGTTCTGGGAATAACTGTCCAATTTTTTGAGAAATTATAGTATCTGTTAAATTTAATAGCTTCTTTTCTTGTACTAATTTAGAGATAAGTGGTTGTTCAATTTGAATAATATCATAAGTTTCCAAATATTGATCTAAATTTTTATAGTATTCATCAAAACTAATATGATCAATTACAATGTCAACATTACATTCCTTTTTAAATTTATAGGATAGTAGTTTGATCGCCTCTGTATGAATTCCTTCGATAAAAAGAAGACGAATAGGAGTAGTGACATCCATGCTGTTATTTTGTATATTTGCAGTAAGAATTTTTTTCTTTACCGGCAACATAATATTACTTGTCAGATCAAAGCTACCCTTTTGCAATAAATCAAATGCTTTTTGACAAGCCTCTATACCCATTTTGTAATAATTTTCTGATAAAGTAAAACGTTCCATATTTGAAAAAAGCTGGGTCCAAGTGAAACCTTTCAGGGCATATATTTTGGTGTTTGAGTTTTTAGAAAAGAAATCAATTGCAGCTTGTCCACCTTCTGCTAATTTGGTACTTGTTGTTAAGATAACTTCTGGCATAGAATTCGCTTGAATCCATTCTGTAATAATCTTAAAAACTCTTTCTTTCCCCATGTGAGTATGTGTAATATTGGTGATATTGATGTTAAACTCTTGAGATGCATCAATAAAGGCTCTCTTACAACTTAATTCATTGGAATATTGCTCGGATAGGCCGATAAATGCCATTGTTTTTGTTCCATTGAATGCTAATTTTGTCACCCCATTGTAAATCGCAGAATATTCATCAATACCAATGTAAACAAAGTCCTTACTTAGGTTTGGTTTTCTTCTTGCAAAGATAAACTTCATTTCTTTTTCCATGAGATATTCAATAAAGTCCATATTATCTTTTTGACATGTGGTTAAAAACACAACTTCAGCTTTTTGTGAATATAGTTTATTTAAAGCTTCTATTTCTAGCGCTGGTAAATCTCCTGTAGTATAAACTTCCACTCGGTAATTCTTACTTTGTGCTAATTCTTCAATTCCTCTTAAATAATCCATGTAAATACTGTCTGTAATATCAGGAATAACCACACCGAATAGGTTGTTTTTCTTACTACGCAGCCCCTGTGCACTCGCATTGGGACTATAACCAAGTTCGTACATTGCATCTTCAACTCGTTTCACAATGCTACTATTTACTGTTTTAGCTTTGTTTACAATATTACTAACCGTACTCACGGAAACACCTGCCAATTTTGCCACATCCTTCATAGTTGCCATAAGGTTTCTCCTTTATAATTTATGTGTAGTGTAACGTAACACTTTGTTCATTATTTTCTTAATTGTATTTTATCATATAATTCCAAACTATACATTAAATCTTGTACTATTTTTATTTTTTTGTGCAATTAGTATATAATTATGTGTTTGAATTGTGAATTAAATCAATAGAAAAGTAAAAAAGTTAATGATATATTATATTTAATAACTCGTGTAACGTTTTACGACATACAAAATGTCCAAAACGTGAATGAGAATAAAGAAAGGTATGACAGAATGGAAAAAGTGAAAACAAGCAACAAACCGCTGATTGCAGCTATTATGTCAGCAATACTTTGGGGGAGTGGACAATTTTTCATTTCCAAGCAAAGAATCAAAGGCTTAGTGTTTTTTGCACTACAAGTTATTTTTGTAGGAATTGAAATGATTACAGGCTATTGGATGGAATTCTTTATGGGATTGATTCCAAACTTTGAACTTCGTGTTTATGGGGGATTCTTTACAAGAGGTGTATGGGGATTACTTACCTTAGGGGAAGTAAAACGAGACGATCACTCCATTCAGCTTATGATCATAGGAGTTCTTGCAGTAGTAATTCTATTTTTATTAGTACTATTAGCAATCTTTATTATAAAGGATGCATACATAACCCAAAGAAATTATGAAACAAAGGGTGTTTTATTAACTTCAAAACAATATTTCAAGAAATTGATGGATCGATGTTTTGCACAATTTGTGTTATTCCCTATTGCTGTGGTCTTTCTAGCAGTAACCGTTATGCCGATTGTAGCAACCGTATTAATTGCATTTACTAATTACAGTCAAACAAATTTACCACCTGCTAATTTATTAGACTGGGTAGGGATTGAAAACTTTTTGAAATTATTTAATGTACCAATTTGGTCATCTACCTTCTTTAGTATACTAGGTTGGACCATAGTATGGGCAGTATCCGTTTCCTTAATATCTTACTTTCTAGGAATGATTCAAGCGGTACTTTTAAACAACGTAGGATCAAAGATGAAAAAAGTATATCAAGGTATTTTAATTTTGCCTTGGGCAGTACCAGCTATGGTAACGTTACTGTATTTTAGAACTATTTTAAATGGACAATTTGGCCAATTAAATATTTTTCTACAAGAAATTGGTTTAATTTCAGAGCCATTGCCATTTTTAACTGATCCAACCATGGCAAAAGTAGTAGTCATTGCTGTAGCAGTATTTCTATCATTCCCAACCTTTATGGTAATGATATTAGGGGTATTCTCAAGTGCAGACGATTCATGGTATGAAGCTGCAACCATTGATGGAGCAACTCGATTTGAACAATTTAGATACATCACATTCCCACATGTGTTTTCAGCAACAGCACCTTTACTTATTATGAATTTTGCTTTTAACTTCAACGGATTTGGAACCATCTATTTCTTAACAGATGGGGGACCGGTAAATTCAAACTACCAATTTGCGGGACATACGGATATTTTAATATCTTGGATTTATGACCTAACATTAAATCAACAAATGTATGCAATGGCATCTGTAATGAGTATTCTAATTTTTGGTTTTGTAGCAGCTATTTCTGTATGGAATCTAAAGAGAACAACATCATTTAAAGAAATGGAATAGGAGGAGATTGAGATGGTAAAAAAGTT
>CAYJHO010000063.1:0-13618 GCA_964369945.1 uncultured Lachnospiraceae bacterium | reverse complement strand
AAATCAGAATCATTGATCAAATCAAATAAAGCATCTTTAAAGTCATTTAAATTCATTTGTGCTACCTCTTGTTGTTTCTTTTAGATTATAAGTATATCATATCAGTAAGTCTATTTCAATAAGAGAATTTAATCTGTTTCTGTCAAAAAGTGCAAATAAAAGCACTTTTATCATAAGATGGGTCAATATCTATAGAATTATGGAAGTAAACTTGTACTCTAGGTACGAAAACCTGCTTTTTATGCACGATGAATTTATTTTGCAAAGGAATTGTGTTATAGTGCTAGTGGTTCCTAACAAAATCTTGAACCTAAAAGAGTAAGAGTTCTAGATTCCGAGGGATCATTATAAGTATAGAGGAGGAGATGGAAAAGTAAATGAGAAGACGAGTTTCATTTGACGTATGGATCTGTCTATGTATTGCTGTAGGAGTAGCTTGGTTAGCTGGACTACTTTATACAAATATCATAGCACCGATTCAATACGATGCTTACCTAGAAAGTAAGCAGTTAGGGGAAGAGGAAGTTGGCAATTTTGCAACAGAACATACTTTGATTGCCCAAAATAGCGAGGATATTAGAAATAACGAAACTTTTACCCTATTCTTAGAGGGAGGCGATTCATACGATATTGTAAACGCTCCACTGGGATACACAAGTTTTGGGTTGGTTAGGCTTTACACCTTACCTTCAGGAGAAACGGTAATGGTGAATCCTAATTTGAGTTATGCAGTAGAAAGTGAAGAGGGACTTATGATGCCTATAGGAACATTTGTTTCGTGTGACTTCCCTAAGGAAGAAGCGGCGGGGTATCAACAATTACTAGCTATTTCAGGAGAAGCCCCAAGTGTAGTTGATGGATATATTGATATGCTTGGAAATAGTTATGTAGAGACTCAGGAAAATTATAGTCAAAATATTACCATGATAGTGCAAGCTGTAGTTTTTGTGATTCTATTTATTTTATTAAGAAGATTAGGTTCAAAGCTTGGATTTTTTAATAGTATTTTTGGTGTTTCTTTGACAAAAAAAGAGAAAGAAGAACAGATTAAAAGAGAGAATCAATCCGATTGGGATTAAGAAAAGAGGAAAAAGGGTGAAAAATAAATTTGATAATCTGATTTTTCACCCTAGGTGTTTGTGCCGATGCGTCACAAACCCTATGATCGCAGTGCTGAATTTAAGATTCAGCACGCGGACCAACACAAAAAGCGCATCGGTATGGAGGGAAAATGATAAAAAAGTATAATTTGATGTATATGATAGGAATTCCGGCTATTTGTGTGGCTTTATTTTTTCTAGGATTTGTAACAACGGCAATTTTTAGTTTGGTAGGGATTATTGGGGGTGTTACCACTGTATTTATTTTCAATATTGGTTTTAGTAGTGGCAAAAAGAAGTTAGATAAAACCTTGGCAGAAAGAGGGTTTACAAGTAATCACACATTTAATGCAACAAGAGAATATGTGTTAGTAGATTTAAATAGAAAAGAAATAGCAGTTTTATTTAAATATAATCCAAGTCAACCAGTCATTGCTCCATTAGCAGATGTTACAGATGCAAAAGTAAATGATTTCAAAAGAGGAAGTGGAATTATGGAAGGTACCCAAGGGGTTGCTTTTGAATTTAAATTAAAAGGTCAAATGATTCGAGTTTATACCTTCTTTTCTAATCAAAGATACAAAATGAATAGCAACGAAGTATTAACAGGCATTTCAAAAGCGGAAATGATGGTGCAGACTTTGCAACTTGGAAGTGAGTAGCCATGGGATTGTTAGACAAGCTACTTAGAAAAGTAAGTTTTGATTACTGTAAAAACTGCAAAAAGGATATGGATATTATTAAAAAGAAGTTGTATGTGTTACCTATGTATGTAGGACAGACTTTAAAACCTGAAAATGCAGAATCGTATTTGATTCAAAATGCTTCACCAGTAGAATCAAAACAGGAAATTCCGAAAGGGCAATACGCCTGTGGACTTAGAGTACATAGATGTTCTAGCTGTGGTAAAATAGCAGAATCCGTAGAGTTGTTCTTGCCAGTGAATGGAAAGGAAATGACAGAACGATACTTTCTATTTGAACCAGGAACTATTTATAAATTCAAAGATTTTCAATAAGAAAACGCTGAGAAATTTCTCAGCGTTTTTACTAGTTATAATACTTATCTAATACTTCTGTTACTGTAGATGCCCAAGCACTTAGATTCTCCGGACGATAAGAAACAGTACTGATATCTTTTAAAACAAATTCGTAAGGACAGCCGTGTTTGATACAAGCCTTTACCACGGCTTCTGTTTCTTGATAAACGACATCACGGTCAAAATCTTTTGCTACATAGGCAGGGTTAGGCTTTCTAGCATAAACATATTGGGAACCGATTTGCTCGGCACAGCTCTCTAAATTAGCCCAGGCACTGACTCCGATTTTTCTCATATTGGGAACTGTTTTAAGCAATTCTATTCGTTGATCTAGGGCTTCGCAGCAACCATAGTAAACGAGTCCACAGCGTGCCATCAAAGGGCGCATATAATCTAGTTCAAATTCTTTCCACATGTCGGTAGAAACAGAACCAAACATTTGAGCCATACTACGAAACCACATGTTCTTAAGGTTTGCAGTTCCATCTTCTTGGTTCTTAAAGCTGTTTGTATAGGGCGGTGTACAATGAAGAGAGAGCTGGTTACTATTGTACAAACCAAGTTTCTCTGCCTGTGTCATAAGATGGTCTTGGTGTGTTGTATATATTTGTATGATTTTATGTAGAAATTCAGGACGATCTATCATATCAAAAAGGATAGGCTCTACCCCGCGAAGTCTAGGAATTTGATCCCAAGGAGCATAATAAATCTCAGATCCAACAAACTGTGAAGGTAGAATCCCGTGTAAAATATCCTCCGCCATATTCATATTGGTCTCATCAATCTCAGGAAAGGCAGTTAAAATTGGCTGAGTAAACTTTGATAAATCTTCTTCCGTTGCTATTTGGTCAATATAGGAATGAGAGCTAATGTTGTTGGCTTGATCTAGTTGTCTTGTGTGTTCCTTTACTTCAAATCCATTACCACTAGAATGAAAAGATTTGTGAATCGGATAGAAGTCGGGAGCTATCATATCAACCTGAAAATGTTCAAAGGCAAATAGTTTTCTGCGAAAGAAGGTTTCCATTGTTCTAGCAAAGTCATGTTCACACTGTAAAGTGAGTTGCTGATTTTGGTTCATTTCATGCCATGGGATCTCTTCGATTAAGACAGGGGGACGACCAGATTGTAACTCATTATTATCTCTCATTCGCTGGATTCGTTTCGCATTTCTTTCATCATTTGCTATGACAGAGTAACGTTTTGCTAATTCTTTTAGTAATTCTTTTTCTCTCTGATTTATCATGAAAAAACTCCTTTTTTAAACATTATACTCCTAGGAAAAGAGATGTCAAGTGCAAGCTTGAAAGCTTAGAATAATTCTGATAAAATAGGGGAAAAGGGAAAGGAGAGCAGATGAAAAAGTATAAAATAGTTCTCTCAATTTTGGTATTTTGTATATTTCTTTGGAGTCAAATGACAGGGGGAGAGGCCAAGGAGAAATCAGAGGTTAAATCAGTGATGACACAGCAGGCCAATGAATGCCAGTCTAAAATATGGAATCAGAGCTACCTGCTTAAAATAAATGGAAGAGACGTAGAAGATATGCAGTTTTTGCGAGAAGATGGAAATGTCTATATCGCAATCAATCCCTTGCTTGCTGTGTTGAAGCAAGGTTTAGTGATAGAAGGAAATGAAAGTACAGCAATGGTATATTTTGAAGACAAAAGTATTCACTTAGGGGAGCGTGATTACATACCACTAGAATTTTTAGAAGATGAGTTTGGAGCAAGTATCGTGGAGGGTGAAAGAACCTATTTTGTAACGATAGATTTTCAAGAAGATTATTATTTTTATGCAAAAGATATTCCAGAGAAAATTCTTGCTATTTATGAAGAGAGTGGTCATATTGATCCAGAGATTATTTCTTATGATGATTTGAAATATCTGAGTCTTTTATATGTAGATTTCCAAGGAGAAACACAGGTAGGAGAGTTAATTGTAGCAAGTCAGATAGCAGAGGAGGTATGCGAAATATTTAAGCTATTATATGAAAAGCAGTATCCAATTGAGAAGATGGAATGTATTTATAAATACAATTTTTCTGATGATGCATCTATGGCAGATAACAACACTTCAGGCTTTAATTTTAGATTGGTAGAAGGTACGGATCATTTATCCAAGCATGCTTTGGGGCTAGCTATCGATATCAATCCAATGCAAAATCCATATCAAGTGGGAGATTATATTTCGCCTCCTGGATCTGAAAACTATAGCAATCGAGATATTTATCAGAAAGGAATGATTCTTGAAGGGGATGTGCTATATGAAGCATTTATAGAACGAGATTATACTTGGGGTGGGCATTGGTATACCATGAAGGATTATCAACATTTCCAGAAGAATTCATAAAAAGAGCTGTTACCTAGGCAAACACAACATAAATTGTTATGCCTAAAGTAACAGCTCTTTTGCATTCATTAACTTAGCATCCATAGGATCGTGGCTAATTAAAATTACAGTCTTTTCTTTGGTATGTTTTAGCAAAAAGTCTATACTTAGTTTTCTGGTTTCCTGATCCAATCCTTGAAAAGGCTCATCCAATAGTAGGACATCATAGGAGGCTAAAACAGCTCTTAATAATGCGATTCTTCGCTTCATTCCACCAGAAAGTTCCGATACTTTTTTTCCTTGATAGTCTGTTAGTCCAATTTCACGAAGGGCTTTATCCAATTTGGATTTAGAGTGTGTTGCTAGGCTATTTTTTCCTATATGAGGTAAGACAATATTTGCATAAACATCTAGATGCTCACAAAGACGATTTTCTTGGAACATAACGCTCAGTTTGGCATAAGCTAGTCCTTCGACAGTCCCACTGTCAATTGTTTCCAATCCCATCAATATTCTAAGTAGGGTGGTCTTTCCACGTCCAGAGGGAGCCATGATACAGGTGGTACTATGTTCCTTTATCTCTAGATTTAGGTGGTCAAAAATAATTTGCTCTCCATATTTTTTACTTACTTGTTCTAATTTAATCATGTAATCGTACCTTTTCTAATTGTTTTGATATGAGATAAATAGCAAAGCTTACCAAGTGTTCTAAAAGAAAGCTACACAGAATAATAAGGATGGTCCAAGCAAATAAATCAGGCATATTCAAATATATTTTGGACTGGTAAAGTTGTTCTCCGATGGAGTTGTCAGGTAATCCAATTACTTCGGCAGCAATTCCAGCTTTAAAACACATACCAAGCCCAATGCTACAAGCAGAACGAAATGGGGCTAACATCTGAGGTATGTAGATATATTGGATTTTGGATCGTAAGCTCAGTTGAAAGATCGTAGCCATTTCATTTAAGTTAGGATCTAATTGTTCCATTGCGATAGCTAGATTGGTATATACAATTGGTAGAATCATAATAAAACTTATAGCAATGGATAGATTGCTAGGTGACACAAGCATTAAAAGTAGAATAGTAAAAGAAGCTACAGGTACTGATTTTGCAACTAACATAATTGGGCTAAGTAATTGTTTGATGTAAAAGCATCTATGGGCCATACATGCAAATAGAATTCCGCAGCTTATGGCAAGAAGAAAGCCAAGGATTAAGCGGCTTATGGTAAAGAATATGGATTGCCATACAAGGCTCATTTGTAGTAGGGAGCATAAGCTTGTTATTACTAGAATGGGAGAAGGTAATAATAGCTTTGAGTCAATGATCATACTTGCTATTTGCCAAAGGGCTATCCAAAAAAGGATAACCCATAGCGGAATTTTATTCGCTTTCATAATAGAAATCTTCTAAAGGAAGTGCGCCTCCGATGGAAGCAGGATTTTGTTCAAAAAGCACATTTAGGTACCCAGAAAGTGTAGTCTCTAATTCTTCACCTTGGATAAAGGTGATATTGCACGCTGGGAGAGCTTCTAAGGCTACATCTTCAGGTGTGATACCATAATGACCAACTAAGGCAGCAGCTTCTTCTAAATTCTCATTTACATAGTTTACAGATGCTTCATAATGTGCAAGAAAATCTTCTACCGCATCTGGATTTGCTTCGAGAAACTCACGATATCCAACCACAACACCTGTAACTAGGCTACCTTCTGAGTCTGTAGCATCCCATTCTTTGGTTAAATCTAATACTACATTTAAATTTTCATTTTGTTTACGTGCCGTTGAAACGAATGGCTCTGGTAACATACCAATCGCTCCTTCTGTTGTAGCAAGGGCAGCAACGACTTCTGCTTGCTCACTTTTCCATTCGATGGTTACTTTATCAGTTAAGCCATTTGCCTCTAAAATATAATTAAGAGCAGCTTCGGGTGTAGCTCCTTTTCCAGCGGCATAGATAGTTTTTCCTTCTAAATCAGAGATGTCTTCTATGCTAACACCATGTTCTACCAAGTAGAGAACACCTAAGGTATTGATAGCAAGAACTGAAATATCTCCTTCAGTAGAGTTGTATAATACAGAAGCTACATTAGCAGGAACTGTGGCTAAGTCAATCTCTCCTTTGGTGATAAGGGGCAAAACTTCATCAATTACTTTTGCAATTTGAAAATTGTATTGATTGGATTCTATGAGCCCAGCCTCACTATCAGAGATAAATTTGACTAATCCCATCGTGGTTGCTCCATTCATAGACATGACATCAATATCGATAGCAGCACTAGTGTCTGTAGTGGTCATTTCTGATGTTTCTACCACTGTTTCCTCGTTAGTGGTGGTAGTGGATTCTGTAGATTCTGACTCTATAGGTGCAGTAGTTTGGCAAGCACTCAATATAGACATAGTAGTGATACCTGTTAATAATAAAATAGATAATTTCTTCATATTTCCCTCCATTCCTCGTGTATACTAATCTAGTATAGCATTTTAATGTGAAAAAACAAGAGTTAGTCTAGGGAAATTTGCACAAATGCTATCTCTATGCTATAGTAATAAAAAAACAAAAGGAAAAATGTGAATGAAATATATATTGTTTGATTTAGATGGTACCTTGACGGATCCAGAAGAGGGAATTACAAAATCTGTAGCTTACTCATTAGAAAGTTTCGGAATAAAAGTGGATAACTTGGAGGATTTGCGCAAATTTATCGGACCACCTTTGAAAGATTCTTATATGGAATTTTATCAATTTAGTGAGGAAGAAGCATTACATGCCATTCAGAAATATCGAGAGTATTTTCCCAAAAAGGGGATTTACGAAAATAAGATCTACGCTGGAATTAGAGACTTGTTAGAAGCATTAAGGGGAAATGGAAAGAAATTGTTATTAGCAACTTCAAAACCTACGGTTTACGCGAAAATCATCTTAGACTATTTTGATATTGCTGAATACTTTAGTGTTATAGCTGGGAGTGAACTAGATGGGAGTCGAGTGGATAAATCAGAAGTGATAGCCTATGCGTTTGAACAGGCAAAGATAGTAGATCAAGAGGAAGCGGTTATGATTGGGGATCGTAAGCATGATATCTTAGGTGCAAAAAAAATGGGAATATCATCCATTGGAGTTCTTTATGGCTACGGAAGTCGAGAGGAATTAGAACAGGCGAAAGCAGATCGAATGGTAGAATCTGTAAAGGAACTAAAGGATTTATTATTATTAGAATATTGTTAAAACAAAGAGCATGGAGCAAGAAAAGTAATCACATTTCTTGCTCCATGCTCTTATAGATTAATTGTTAAGATCTACATGGTCAGCAATATAATGAAGAAGATTTTCGGTATCTTCCCAGCCAAGACAAGGATCCGTAATGGATTTTCCATATACATTATCGCCTATCTTTTGGCAACCTTCTTCTAGATAACTTTCAATCATCAGGCCTTTTACAAGAGAGCGGATATTAGGGTCTAATTCTCTAGAAAGCATAACTTCTTTTGCGATTCTAATTTGTTCTTTGAACTTCTTGTCAGAGTTAGAATGGTTGGTGTCTACGATACAAGAAGCATTCACCAAATCTCTTTCACTATACATATCAAATAATAAATGTAAATCTTCATAATGATAGTTGGCAATATTTCTACCATTCTTATTTACGGAACCACGAAGGATTGTATGAGTATATGGATTTCCAGGAGTCTCCACTTCATAGCCGCGGTATACGAATTTATGGCCAATTTGAGCGGCATATACTGAGTTTAACATAACCGTTAAATCTCCACTAGTAGGGTTTTTCATACCACTAGCAATATCAAAACCACTCACGACTAAACGATGTTGTTGGTTTTCCACAGAGCGTGCACCAATTGCAACATAAGATAATAAATCTTCTACATAAGGCCAGTTTTCAGGATATAGCATCTCATCAGCAGCGCTGAGTCCTGATTCTGACATGGCACGGATATGCATATTACGGATGGCAATTAAGCCCTTTGTAAAGTCTTCTGCCTTACTTGGATCTGGTTGACTTGCAAAACCTTTATATCCTTCTCCGGTAGTACGGGGTTTGTTGGTATATACTCTAGGAATTAAGATTAATTTATCTTTTACCTTTTCATTTACTTTCGCTAGTTTACTAATATAATCACATACAGAATCTTCATTGTCAGCTGAACATGGTCCAATGATCACAATAAATTTCTTGCTTCGACCAGCAAGAACATCACAGATTTCCATGTCTCTAGCTTTTTTGATTTCTGCTAAATGCGGAGGGAGTGGATAATCTCTTTTGATTTCTTCAGGAGTAGGTAGTACTTTTGTGTATTGAAAACTCATAATATTCCTCTTTTCCTTTGTTCTTTATTCTTAATCATTTATTATACATGAATTGCATAAAAATGCAACTATTTACGACGGGAACAATTCCATAATAATAGTGTACCTGAAAAAACTTGACTTACTAATAGCCCAATAAAATAGGCTTGGATACCATAGCTTGGAATGGCAAAGAAAACGAAACCAAGGCGTAACAGTTGACTGGTGGTATGGATGATAAACACAGTCATGACACGGCCTAGACCCTGTAGCACACTAGAAAAAATAATATTCACGTAGAGGAGTGGACAGAGGAGGCTTAGTGCACGGAGGTAGGAGCTAGCCAAAGGCTCGTGGAATACAGCAGTTCCTAAAAAGTCGGAAAACATAAAGAAAAGCAAACCAAAGAAGATACCAATAAATATAACAATGGAGGAAGCATTAATCAGTAATTCATGGATTTTTTTGTAATTCTTAGAAGCATTGGCTTCTGAAATTGCAGGCAGTAGCATATTAGAAAGAGCATTGGTAAAAAAGCCTGGAAAGAATAAAATAGGAAGCACCATACCTGTTAAAATACCAAATACTTCCAAAGAATCGGTAGCAGACATTCCATAAAATTGCAGCATTAACGGAATTCTTATTGCCTCTAAACTGTGAAGAAAATTAAGTACCAAGCGATTCAAGCTAATTGGTACAGAAAGGTTTACTAGTTTTCTTAGCATAGATTCCTTTTGGTTATTAGGATGGGATATTAGTTTGCTGCTAGGTTCCTTGTTTGTTTTGGAAAACAACAAAAAGAAGGCGATTACAATCACAGCAGAAAATTCTCCTAAAAGAATGCCCCAAATGGTTATGTTGAGTGGTGGGGTGTGTCCGAGTGCTAGTGAATGTGAGCATAATAGAAATACGGCTCCAATCCGAACTAATTGTTCTATTAATTGGCCTACAGCAGGTGCCACTGTTTTCTTTTTTCCAAAAAAGTAGCCATGGAAGCAAGCATGGATTGCACTCAAGGGAAAGGTAAGGGCCAGGATTCTTAGCAAAGGTGCCGTCCTAGGTTCTGCTAGAAAAACAGTGGCTACTTGATCAGCGAAGAAAGAGAGCAATATAGTCATTGGTATGGATAGACTAAGGGCAAGGGTAAGCCCGTAAAGTAAATAACGGTGCCTTTTCTTTTTGTGTTCGGAAGAAATTTCTGCTACGCATTTAGAGATAGCAGTTTGAAGCCCAGCCCCAGTAATGGCAAAAGCCATAGCAGTGACAGGGGCCGTTAATTGAAAGATACCAAGAGATTCTGCTCCATAAACACGAGATAAGTAAATACGGTAAAAAAAGCCCATAATACGAGTGCTTATATTGGCAAGGGATAAGATGAAAGTGCCCATGATAATGGGATGTTTTTTCATAAATTCAGTTCCTTTTCTTTATTCTTTTAAGTATATGATTCAAGCATAGGATAATTGACATATTTTGTAGGCAATGCTATATTTAGTCTAGATAACTATCTAGATTCAAAGAGAGAGAAGTGATAGATATATGATATATTTAGATCATGCTGCCACGACGAAAGTGGCAGATGAAGTAATAGAAGCGATGACTCCTTATTGGAAGGAGTCCTATGGAAATGCAAGTGCTCTGTATTCTTTTGGAAATCGAAGTAAGAGAGCTTTGCTAGAGGCAAAAGAAAACATTGCAAAAGCTTTGGGCGTATCGGAAACGGAAATTTATATTACTTCGGGAGGTACGGAATCCAATAACTGGGCATTGAAAGGCATTGCAAGAGAAAGAAGAGAAATAGGCAAACATATCATAACTTCTAAGATAGAACATCATTCTATTTTGCACGTAACACAAGAGTTAGAAGCAGAAGGGTTTGAAGTAAGTTATGTGGAAACCAATGAGAAAGGTGAACTTGATTTAGAACAGTTAAAAAATTCCATACGAAGAGATACTATATTAATTAGTATTATGTTTGCAAATAATGAAATAGGAACCTTACAAGATGTAAAGGCAATCGGCGAAATTGCTCACCAACACGGGATACTCTTTCATACAGATGCAGTACAAGCATTTGGGCATGAGAAGATTCAAGTAAAGGAATGGCATATTGATTTACTATCTGCTAGTGCTCATAAATTCTATGGACCCAAAGGTGTTGGTTTCTTGTATATAAGAAAAGGGCTTAAAATCCGTTCTCTATTACAAGGAGGAGCGCAAGAAGGTGGTAAAAGGGCAGGAACGGAAAATATTCCAGCAATTGTTGGAATGGGAGTAGCGGCAAGTCTCGCGATGAAAGAACTAGAATTTAGTCAAATGCGACTTTCTACACTTAGAGATTATGGATTAAACATTTTAGAAAAAGTAGAAGGCTGTGTGATCCATGGGCATAGAAAGATGCGCCTATCCAATCATATTAGCGTATCCTTTCCTGGGGTATTAGGAGAAGAATTAGTTATTATGCTAGATTTGAAAGGGATTTGTATTAGTAGCGGTGCAGCTTGTTCTATGGGAACTGGGGATAGTTCTCATGTATTACAAGCAATGGGTTTTTCTAGAGAAGAGGCCTATGGGGCGATTAGGATCACCTTAGGCAGGGAAACCACAAAGGAAGAGTTGGACAAAGCACTTAGTGAAGTTGTTGAAGCTGTAGGCAAATTGAGGATGATGAATCCTGCTTACAGAGGAGAAAGAAAGTGAGGCCAAAGTTTGAAATTACTGTTGTTAAGGCATGGAGAAACAGATTGGAATGTAGCAAATAAGATTCAAGGAAGTACCGATATTCCTTTGAATGTATTAGGCAAAGAACAAGCAAAGCAGGCAGCTAATTATATAGATAAAACAGAGTATAACATCGAATGTATTTACACAAGTGGTTTACAAAGAGCATTGCAAACAGCAGAAATCATAGGGGAAGAATTAGGGCTTTGTGTTTTAAGTAAAGATGGTCTAGAAGAAATGTCATTTGGAGAATGGGAAGGACGAAGTTGGAAAGCAATCGGAGAAGAAAACAGTAGCGTGTATCAACGTTGGCACAAAGAAAGACGATATACAAATACGCCAAGTGGAGAGTCCTATGATGAAGTTGTGAATAGGGTGGTGGCAGCCTTAAGTGAAATTGTTCGAAATCAAGTAGAAGATGTACTGGTGGTGACGCATAGTGCAGTTATAATGGCTCTTATGGCATATTTACGAGATACACCATTTGAAGAAATGAAAAAAATATATAAAACAGAAAATTGTAAAGTGATAGAATTAGAATTAGAGTTTTTGAAATCGAAAGGAATCGGATGAGTAAAAAAGTAGTTGTTGGGATGTCAGGAGGGGTAGACTCTTCTGTGGCAGCCTATTTATTAAAAAAACAAGGCTATGATGTGATTGGGATTACCATGCAAATATGGCAAGAGGAAGATAGTTGTACCCTAGAAGATAATGGAGGCTGCTGTGGGCTTAGCGCAGTGGACGATGCAAGAAGAGTGGCGTATAAATTAGGGATTCCTTACTATGTTATGAATTTTAGAAATGAATTCCAAGAGCAAGTCGTAGATTATTTTGTAGATGAATATTTAGATGGGAAAACACCGAATCCTTGTAATGCTTGTAATCGTTATGTGAAATGGGAGGCATTGTTAAAGAGGAGTTTAGAAATAGGTGCAGACTATATTGCAACCGGCCATTATGCAAGGATCATGCAACTTGATAATGGAAGATATGTGATACAAAACTCTGTAACGGCTAAGAAAGATCAAACATATGCTCTTTACAATTTAACACAAGAACAGTTAAAGAGTACTTTGATGCCTGTAGGAGCCTTTACCAAAGATGAAATTAGACAAATGGCATTAGATTTAGAATTGCCTATCGCAAATAAACCAGATAGCCAAGATATTTGCTTTATTCCAGATGGAGACTATGGAAGTTTTTTAGAAAAAGAAGCAGCTGACAGAATGCCAGGGGCAGGGAATTTCGTGACTTTGGATGGAACTGTGATTGGAAGACATAAAGGAATTACGCACTATACCATTGGCCAACGAAAAGGTTTAGGTCTATCTATGGGGCACCCTGTTTTTGTTGTCGAAATAAGAGCAGAGAGTAATGAAGTAGTCATTGGAGAGAGTGAAGATCTATTTACAGATACTCTTTATTGCAGTCAAATTAATTGGATGGCAGTAGAAAACATAGAGGGACCATATCGTTGTATGGCAAAAATCCGTTATGCTCATGAAGGAAGTAGTTGTACGGTGGAACAACTTGGTGAGGATTTAGTGAAGGTAGTATTTGATGAGAAGGTTCGGGCAATCACACCAGGACAAGCGGTAGTATTTTATGAAAAGGACTACGTCTTTGGGGGCGGAACGATTGTTAACAGATAGAAAAAGATGAAAATAATGTGAAAAAAACATTTTTTGGACTTGCATTATGATAGAAAAAAAGGTACAATGGGTGTGCTGATAAAAAAATGTCAATCAAAAGTATATTATTTTTTAGGAGGAAACTAAAATGGCAGTAAAAGTAGCAATTAATGGTTTCGGCCGTATTGGTCGTCTTGCATTCAGACAAATGTTCGGTGCAGAAGGATATGAAGTAGTAGCAATCAATGACTTAACAAGTCCAGAGATGTTAGCTCACTTATTGAAGTATGATACAGCTCAAGGCACATACGCTTTAGCTTCAACAGTATCTTACAGTGATGATTCTATCACAGTTAATGGAAAAGAAATCAAAATCTATGCAAAAGCAAATGCTGCTGAACTTCCATGGGGAGAAATCGGAGTAGATATCGTATTAGAGTGTACAGGATTCTACACATCAAAAGCTTCTGCAGAAGCACACATCACAG
>CAYJHO010000062.1:0-13824 GCA_964369945.1 uncultured Lachnospiraceae bacterium | reverse complement strand
CAAAAGAGCTGGTAATATTTGTGATTTGAAAGCAATTTTCTTACTAGGAACAAAGGTATACAACACAGCAAACAAAACACTTAATATTACAATACCCAATAGATAACGAAACTCCATCAATATATAAGAAATATCTCTTACGAAAACAATATGAGAAAAAAAGTTTTCATAAATAGTTCTACCAAAGACTAATACTACAAGAGAAAACAAGACACCAAGTAAAAAGATAATCGTATAAAGGCTAGCTAATAATCTGATTTTCAGATAGCCTCTCGTTTCCACAATAGAGTGAATATCATTCAAACCACGGATAAAACAAAGCATTCCTCTACCAGATGACCAAATCGTTACCAAAAAGGCTATCGTAGCTACCCCTTCCCTATTACTATAAATGTACTGAATCATAGAAAGAAAAAACTCATCTAGAGTTTCAGGGGCAAGTTCTTGCACAAAGGCAAGAAGCATCTCTTCTGTAATCGGTGTATAGGGTAAAATAGCAGAAATAAACATAATCATTGGCACTGCTGATAATATCCAAAAGAAGGCCGTTCCTGCTGCTACGATCGCTATATTTTTTTCACTGACTCTTCGTGCAAATCTAAGTATCACTTTCACTTGTTGTTTCATACTCAATGATAGATGTTCCCGGATAGAAAAACTGAATAATTTCTATATCATTCATCCCTGCAAGTGCCATTTGATTTGCAGCATTTTGACTCACCCCTACTCCGTGACCATATCCTCCTCCAATTATTGTATATGTTTCTACTTTATCCTTTTGCATACCTAATTGCAAGTAAAAAAAACCACTTGGTAACAAATTCCCTAAACTACTAGCAGAACCATCCTGTTTATAGATTCGTGCACCTTCCATACTTAAAACATAGCGAATGTTGTACTCTAATTGTATCTGATAAGTTCCAAGACTCCCCTCAACAATACAGGATTCCACTACTCCTGATGCTCCTCTTTGCTCTATTCGTATGTCCAATATTTCACCTAATTCTCGAATTTCCCTAGATACAAACTCTCCATCCTCGTCAAGACTTAGTATATAACTAGGAGCAGATTGGTATCGCTCTTTTATATTGGATAAAATCCCTGCAGCATCCACTGCAATTTCTTGACTAAACCAGCGAAACCATGGCATAAGTTCTTCGTAGGCACCTGGCAAAGGGTTTTCTATCAAATATCGAAAAGCTTCTTCTGCCTCTAAACTATCTAGATACAAAGACTCAGCTTCTCCTCCCATCACCATCTTATCCTCTGTTTGCAAGGTTCCACTTCCTATTCTTCTCCCATACAATTCCAATTCACTTCCTTCTCCTCCCCATACTGCAGCATCCGTTCCCACACCACAGGAGGTAGAATAGAAATAGACTTGTGCTAAGTCCATATTTTGAAATAATAGTTTTCCCGTAGTTTCCATAACAGCCTCTGTTGTCTTCTCATGAATCTCTAAATTTCCATAAACTTGATACATTACACTATCATCTACATGGGCGGCGTACTCTAGGTATGCCGGACTAAGCAAATACTTATAGGCATAAGTTCTAGCCAGAATTGCTTGTGCCTCTAAGGCCTCCCTCTCATAACTTGCTGGCATTTCACTAGGTAATACACTTTTTAAATAATCCTCCAAGGAAAGGACATTCGTTAGAAGCAGCCCATTTTCAGACTTTGTTATCTCCAAGCGACCTGAATAACCACAAACCACTCGATTTCTTTGGATCGAACTTACCACCAAAGTATCTTGAATCGTCTTAGGAATCAATGCTAAATGCTCCTCTTCTAACATATTATAATCATAGCCAGAACCCAAACCAATCTGAATAGATTCTCCTACCCCCACCTCTTCTTCCATCCATCTTCCTTCTGACAAACAGAGCACATAGCCTCCACTAGGGAAACTTATTACTATCTCCCCATGGTATATCGAGTCATAATTCCCCGCCTGTAACAAAACACGAATATCTGGACTATGTACAATTCTTTCTAAATCACTTAAACTCTCCTCTTGAACAGTTCCTTGCTCTAACTCTTCTTTTACCTCTTCTAAATCTATGTCATCTTTTTCATCCCCTCCAAAATAACATAGAGCGAACACTACAACTACTATTAACGATAAAATTTTGATTACTCGTCCTTTTTTCTTCACTAAGCACCTCCCTTTTTACTAAGATACGCAGACTGTCAGAAAAAAATGCTTAAACAATCAAAAAAAGAATAGTCAGCTCCATAGGAACTAACTATTCTACATTCTCACTTATCTAGAACAAAAAGTACAGCAAAACCATCACTCCAATTAATACCAATAAAATTGGCAAAAAAGTAAGAAATGCTGCGATGAATAAGGCAGGGATATCCCCCTTTTCAAATTCAGTCTCTTTTATGTCCTCTTGAAATTTCTTTTCTATCTCATCTGCATTCACCAAACGATCTAGTTTTTTCTTGAAAAATATCATAATTTACGCTTTGTTTTCCATCATAAGCGGATGATGACAAGCTACAAAATGGTTTTCTTCTAATTCTCTCCACTCTGGCGTTACTTTCGTACAAACTTCCGTACAGTACTGACAACGTGTGTGGAACTTACAACCAGTAGGAGGTTTAATTGGAGAAGGGATATCCCCTTCTAGAGGCGTAATATTTCCTCTTCCATCTGCATCGGTTGTAGGAATTGCTTTTAATAAAGCTTCTGTATATGGGTGTAACGGATTTTCGAAAATACGTTCTGCAGAACAAAGTTCTACCATATTTCCTAAATACATAACCCCAATCCTATCTGATATATATTTAACTACACTTAAGTCATGAGAAATAAATAGATAAGTTAAAGCTTCTTTCTCCTTTAAATCTTGCAACAAGTTAATCACCTGACTCTGAATCGATACATCAAGTGCAGAAACAGCTTCATCACAAACTACAAACTTAGGTTTCATCGCTAAAGATCTAGCAATACCAATACGTTGACGTTGTCCACCTGAAAACTGATGAGGATATCTATGAATCATATAAGAAGATAGACCACACTCTTCCATTACTTTCATAATATAATCTTGCATCTTAGGATCGTTTTGTTCAAAGTCTTTATGTGCAAGTAAGCCTTCTCCAATAATTTGTCCAACTGTCATTTTCGGATTCAATGATGAATATGGATCTTGGAAAATAAGCTGCAAATCACTTCTAAGGTGTCTCATTTCAGGATAAATCAGTCTAGCTAAATCAATTCCATCATCTGAAAGTTCCTCGTAATATGCAAAATCTTTTTCAGTTTTGATACTATTCTTGTATGCTACTATTTGATCATCTGCTTTTTTTAAATCTGTCTTTAAACTAGTCACTTGATTCTCTAAATCTTGAACACTAGCAGTAATTGCTTGAATTTTTTGGCTAAATGCACTTCCCGTTTTGCCTTGTTCGCTAGCCATTGCTAATTTAGATTCTAAATAATTTTGGCGAACTTGTAATTTCGATTGTTGCAATCTTATTCCATGTATTTTATGAGCCACTTCGTATTTTGCTAAAAATAAAGTTTTCACTTTCCCTAAATCATTCGAAACCACACAACCACCAATTAGTTGGGCTACATTTAAAACTTTAAGCTTATAAGCTTCTTCAATAGCAATCAATTGATTCGTCTTGTCTAGTTTAGCTTCTTCACTCAACGTTTCAAATTGAGCCTCTTCCGCCTTTAACTTTTCATTACTAGACTTTAAATCAGCGATTACCTTTTCTATATTTTGAAAGGTCTTTTGCATATACTTAGGTGCAACATCATAAATATCTCTACCATAGTACATAGTTTTTCCATCAGTTTGCTTATATAACTGTAGTAAAGTCCTACCCAAAGTAGATTTTCCACAGCCTGACTCACCAACTAGACCTAAGGTTTCCCCCGAATAAATATCTAAGGAAATATCATCGTTTGCTTTTACAAACAATTGTTCTTTTCCCCACTGCTTCTTAAGTGGGAAATACTGCTTTAAATTTGCTACCCTTAATAATACTTTGTTATCCATTCTTACGCGCCTTCCTTTCTGGATAGAAACAACGAATAGAATGATTATCACTAACCTTAACTAAATCTGGTTGCTCCTCCATACATTTCTCTGTTGCATATTTACATCTTGGTGCAAATTTACAACCTTTTGGAAGATCTAGTGGATGTGGAACTGCCCCTGGGATTGCTTCTAGTCTTGTTCCTACTGGTGTATCCAATCTAGGGATAGAAGTCATTAATCCTTCTGTATATGGATGATTGAACTCTGGATTTGAGAAAATAGTTTCTACAGAAGCTAATTCTACTACTTGTCCACAATACATAACTGCTACATCATCCGCCATTTGATTAATAACACCCAAATCATGGGTAATAAAAAGAATCGATGTTCCATTTTCTTTCTTCAAATCATTCATCAAAACCAACACCTGCGCTTGGATGGTAACATCCAAAGCAGTGGTAGGCTCATCTGCAATCAATAACTTTGGTTGACAGGCAAGTGCCATTGCAATCATAACACGTTGTCTCATACCTCCTGAAAGTTGATGCGGATATTGCTTTGCAACATTGGCTGGGTTTGGAATCTTTACAGCAGCTAGCATTTCCACACTCTTTGCTGCTGCTTCTTTTTTGCTCATCCCTTGATGAACAATAAAAGATTCACTAATTTGCTTTTCTACCGTAAATACAGGATTTAAGCTTGTCATTGGTTCTTGGAAAATTACAGAGATATCATTTCCTCTGATTTTGTACATATCACTTTTACTACACTTTGTCAAATCTGTTCCATTGAACAAAATTTCACCTTCTGCTATATAACCATTGCCATCTAATAGACGCAACATACTCATGGCAGATACACTCTTACCAGATCCTGATTCGCCTACGATACCTAGTGTTCTTCCTGCTTCTACAGAGTATGAAACATCGTTAACTGCTTTTACTATCCCTTTTTTTGTTGTAAAAAAGGTGTGTAGATTTTTAACTTCTAATAATGCCACGTTTCATACCTCCTATCTTTCGTTTGAGTGAGGGTCAATCGCTTGACGAAGACCTTCCCCAATAAGATTTATACTAATTGTTGATAAACTAAGTGCAATCGCTGGGAATACCCATCTCCACCAGAAATCAGTGATTACTTGTGAATCTTGTGCACCTTTTAACATATTACCCCAAGTTGGATTTGGCTCAACTACACCAAAACCGATGAAAGAAAGTGTACTCTCTGTCAACATACTAGAAGCAAATTGTAGCGTTATATTTACGATAATAACTGTAATTACGTTTGGCAAAATATGCTTAAAGATAATCGAACCTTCGCGAATCCCTACAGCTTTAGCTGCAGTAACGAATTCCTTTTCTCTCTCTGCCAATATTTGCGCACGAACAAGTCTTGCAAGTCCTGGCCAAGATAATACTCCGAGAATCACCATAATTAACATAATACGCTGTGTTTCTGTAATGCTATTTCCAACAACCGCGGATAAAATCATAGCAAAAGGCAAGAAAGGTAAAGCTCCTACAATCTCAGACAAACGCATTAAAAGGTTGTCCACTCTACCACCATAATAACCAGCAAAACCTCCTACTGTAATACCAATAATAGCAGATATAATAACGGCGATTCCACCTACTGTCATGGTCATACGTCCACCAGCTACAAGTCTTGTAAAGATATCACGTCCAATATTGTCGGTTCCCATTAAGAAACCATCTAATCCCCATGTATAAATTTGACCATCTACGTCCATAGCATAATTTTGATGAAAACCACTTGTAAGCTCTACAATTTCAGCATTTGCTACCGAACTTGGAACACTAGCTTGGCTAAAGTTATCTGCTCCCCAAGAATATACGTTTCCATCTGAAGTAAGTGCCGAGAAATGATTTCTACCTGCTTCTACTGACACAACTTTCCCTTGCATTTCTTCTGGTAAATCTAATTCTCCATTGGTATTTCCACCCCAAACAATAACTTCACCATCTGCGGTTACGGCAGCCACTGCTTTTTCTGACAAAGCAATATCTACAATATTAGACTTAGCCTCCTCTGGAACTCTTGAAATCGCTTGCTCTTGCTTCGCAAGTACTTCTACACTTCCATCAAAAGTAAGTGCTACCCCTGTTGATGTATTAAATTCTACATCAGCTATATTTCCTCTTACATTGGAAAAACTAACGTCCATTAAGTTGGTATTTCCCCAGAATGCAATTTCACCTTGGTCCGATAACACATAAGAAACTTGATGTGCAGTTCCGATTTTAATAATTTCTCCTGAAAACATATCTACATCCATAGGAATATTCCCCAAACTAAAACGGTCGAACCCCCAAGTAAATACTTCACCTTCCTCATTCAAGGCTAGGATATGGTCAGTACCTGCTGAAATATCCACTAATTTCCCCATATCACTAGGGTAATCAGTTAATTTATCTTCTGTAATCTGTCCATACACATAGGCAATACCATCTTGGTCAATCCCAGCCCCATAAGTAGCTCCTGGATCTGCCATAGCATAGTTATTTCTCAATTCATTTGGTATCGCTGCCATATTAAAACCTGGCGCAACATTTTGTTGTGTAACATCACTATAACTTAAATCTAGCGGATAAAAGAGAGGCATAATAAAACAGGCTGAAAATATAGTCAAAAATACAATGACAGCAATAACCGATGGTATATTGGAAAAGAAATTTTTAACAATCGTTTTCATCGGGCTTTGAATTTGCTCTTCTTCTAATATTGATATCTCTGGCTTACCCATGGCATTGGCACCAAAGATTAAACCTTTGATTTGTTGCCAAAGGGAATATCCATTTTTCTTCTTCTTCATCGTCGGTGCTCCTTAACTTAATTTTACTCTTGGGTCAACAATTCCATACATAATGTCCATTAAAAGGTTTCCTGCTAACGCAATCAACACATAAAACATCTGCAAGGCAAGTACAACCGCATAATCTTGTTGTAATAGAGAATCTACCATTAATTTCCCCATACCATTCCATAAGAAAATACTTTCTAACACTACGGAACCTCCAAAGATTCCAACAAACCAAGCTGTCATAATTGTTACAACTGGTATTAATGCATTACGGAATGCATGGCTATAGATTACTGTCTTTTCACGTACCCCTTTAGCTCTTGCGGTACGAATATAGTCCATTCTAAGGGCATCAATCATGGCCGCTCTTACATAGCGAGTAATACTTCCTAAATTCGCTAAAGTCATTACAATTAACGGCAAGCACATATGATACATTTTATCCACAAACATTTCCCAATCCGTTCCAACTAATCCTGGTGTGTTTACCCCATTAATAGGAAAAATAGGGAAAATGATCGCTAATAATACAATCCCAATCAAAGCAACAACAAAACTTGGCATACTGTAGCCAACAATGGTACCAATCTGTACTGCAGTATCAAATTTACTGCCCTTTTTGACTGCAGTAAAAATCCCCAAAGGTATGGTAATACAAAACACTAAGAATAAAGCTGCAATATTTAACAATACTGTATTCCCCATCCTAGGAAGTGCTACGTCAACTACTGGAATTCTATAAACGGTTGAAGTACCAAAATCTCCTGTCAACATATCTCCTAACCAAATAATATAACGGACAATAATTGGCTGATCATAACCCATACGAACTCTTGTTTGTTCATATAACACATCATACTGCTCTGGAGTTAAGCTTGCTGCTATTCCCTCAATCTGTCTTGCTACTGGATCTCCTGGAACAGAGTTGTAAATCATATACAATAGTATTGATACAATAAAAAATACAAAAACAATATAGATTAATCTTCTACCTATATATCTTAACATATTCAACCTCATTCTTACGTACATCTATTTATTCTTATCTTCTTACAAAAGAAGAAATGTTCATGGCACGCATCATAAACTTTATCTTTCCCTGCGGGACGCTTTTATATAACAAGAATGCAACTTGATTCCTATCATATAAAAACGTCCCTCGGCTAAAAAGTCGAGGGACTATAATTTTATATCCCGGAACTATTCCATTGTTGCATAAACAATAGCAAACTCTGTTGCCCATAATGCATTTGGATCGTAATTTTGTAAGTTTGGAGAGAAGAATTCATGATACTCATCAGAGTATAGAGGAATCTCTGGCATTAATTCATTCCAACGAACTTGTAATTCTAACCACTTAGCACTCCATGCTTCATTATCACCTGGCTCAATTGCTTTCATTTCTTGAGCAATTGTGTGTAACTCTTCATCAGCAATAAAAGATGTATTTAAAGTTCCACCATAGTTTTCTAAATCTTCATTGAAGTAATACCATACTGCAGATGTAGTAGCAAATCCTGTAGCAAGGTTATACATGTGGTAGTTTTGACCTTCATTTTGATATAGGTTTGTAAGTAATAAAGAGAATTCCATTGGTGTAGAGTTTAATTTCACACCGATAGAAGCTAAGTTCTCTGGTAACATACGAGAAATCAAGTCAGAAACTGGATTGTTTGTTGTGTTTGCCCATTCAATTACTAATGGCATTAACTCTCCATCTACTTCTTTGTGTCTGATATCATCAGTACCTTTTACAAACTCTGCGCCCTCTGCGTTCAGTGTCCAACCACCATCAACTAATAATTGCTCAGCTTTTTCTAAGTCTAAGTTGTAGTGAGTTAACGTATCTTCTAAAGCATCTTTGTTCTCAACATATTCCCATTGAGAAGCGCCATAGTAACCGTGTACTAAGGTACCGTAACCACCTGTGTACTCTAATGCAAAAGCTTCACGATCTAAAGCATAAGCAATTGCTTGTCTAACTTCTTCAAATTGTGTTGGTCCAAAGTTACATGCAAATTGAATTTTACCGTAACCAGCACGTGGGTATGATGTATATCCTGCAACACCTTCATCTACTAAATCTAGACCTTTACTAATTGATTCTCCACCAGATACACCAGCGATTAGGTCTACAGAACCAGATGCTAATTCATCAAATTGAGTTGCATCGATAACTTCTTTGAAAATAATAGTTTCGATAGAAGGTTGAACTCCATCATATGTTCCTGAATAATTTTCATTAATTGTTAAAATTGCTTGTTGTGAACTTGGATCAAAGCTTACAAATTTGTAAGGACCTGAAGTCACTTGAGGATTGAATCTATAACCTGTTTCTGGGTTATTGATTGTTTCTGCTAATAATTCAGCAGTAAATTCTGCACTGATTGTTGCTCCTGTACCATCGTCTGTAATTGTTACACCTGGTGCAATTACTGCCATCGGATAAGGTACCACTGAAGCAAAAGTTAATTCGTAGAAATATGGTAGCTCTTCTGCTTTTACTGTAACTGCAAATGTATAATCATCAATTAAGTTAACCCCTGTGAATGTTTCGCTTTCACCTTGTTGGAAAGCTTCGAATCCTACAAATTGTTGTCCACCAATATTATCTGCTTCTAGAGCACCAAATTCTGGTGAACTTCGAAGCAATACTGAGAACACATAATCAGTAGCAGTAATAGCGGAACCATCTGAGTAAACCAAACCTTCTTTGATTTTAATGGTAAATGTCTTTGTTCCATCTTCGTTGTCAGTTGTTGTGATTCCATCACTTACAGATGGGTTTTCTTGAAAGTATCCTTCTTTTGTGAAAACAACAGGAACTGCACCCCACTCATTGATTAAGTACTTGATATCAGCGTTTGTAGCACCATTTGTCCATCCATACATCATATCCCCATTAATTTCACTAATAGTACCAATGATTACTTGGTTGTCAACAGGCTCTGCTGACTCTTCTGCTGCTTCTGTCTCTGTTTCTGCTGCTTCTGAACTTTCAGTTGAGTCTTGGCTTGAACTTGATGAACTAGATGATCCACCACAAGCAACTGCACTAAAAGATAAACCAGCAACTAATAACATTGCGATAAGTCTTTTCATTTCTACTTCTCCTCCTTTAAAATAGTGTTTGCCATACGCATACAAATGTATTATACATAAAATCAAAGTGAATTTCAAGTAAAATTTTTAAAATTGACTTTATTCTTTATTTTTATTATACTGATTTAAAATACTATATAAACTTTAAGGAGATTACTATATGAAATTTCAAGATTTCCCCTATGAAAGACCAAATCACATAGAGGCTATTGCCACGCTAGAAACACTACTAAGCAAAATGGAAACTGCAGATTCTTCTACTACATTCTTAACACTGTTCCAAGAATTTGAAAAAACCAATGCTAGTTTTTGGACTTTAGGAACCATTGCAAGCACACGCAACACCATCAATACAAAGGATAAGTTCTATGATGACGAAAGAAAATATTTTGACGAGGTAGGACCACTTTTCAAAGAGCCACAAGTAGCATTAGAAAAGCTGCTCCTAAACTCTCCTTTTCGCAAAGAATTAGAAGAAAAACTTGGAAGTATTTTATTCATCAATGCAGAGTTAAACGAAAAAGCCTTTGATCCCAAAATCATACCACTTATGCAAGAAGAAAACAGGCTAGCTTCTGAATATCAAAAGCTATATGCTTCTGCCATTGTAAACTTTCAAGGAAAAGAGATGCCTCTTCCTATGCTAGGTCCTTTTAAGCAAAGCCCAGACAGAGCCATTCGTAAAGAAGCCTTTGAAGTAGAGGGGAAATTCTTTGATGATAACCAAGAAGAGTTAGATCGCTTATTTGACGAGTTGGTAGCTTGCAGAACTAAGCAAGCTAGAGAACTTGGTTTTGACAACTTCTTAGAATTAGGTTATATTCGCCGTGAAAGAAATTGCTATGGACCAGAAGGTGTTGCCAACTATCGCTCACAAGTCCTAAACAATCTTGTTCCTCTAGTAAAAAAGTTGAAAGAAGCCCAAGCAAAGAGAATCGATGTACAAGACTTCAAATTCTACGATGATACCTTTGGATTTAATGATGGAAATGCGACACCGAAAGGAAGCCCTGAGGAACTATTGGCTGCTGCAAAGAAAATGTACAGTGAAATGAGCGAAGAAACAAAAACTTTTATCGAAATGATGTTTGATATGGACTTGTTTGATGTCATCTCAAGAGATGGCAAAGCTCCTGGCGGATACTGCACTACCATAGAAGACTATCACTGCCCATTCATTTTCTCAAACTTTAATGGAACTGCAGGAGATGTCGATGTTCTAACCCACGAAGCAGGACATGCCTTTGCTTCCTATATTGCAGATAAAGAAATTCCTTATTCTTCTTTAAGACAACCTTCCATGGAAGCATGTGAAGTACACTCCATGAGCATGGAAATCTTAACCACTCCTTGGCACGAACTATTCTTTAAAGAAGACACCAAGAAATATCAACTAACACAAGCATTAGATGCCTTATATTTCATTCCTTATGGAACCATGGTAGATTATTTCCAAGAACTGGTTTATACAAAGCCAGATATGACACCTGAAGAACGAAATAAGACATGGTTAGAACTAGAGTCACAATTTAGACCATATATTGACTTTGAAGATTTGCCTTTCTATAGCAGAGGAGCTGGCTGGCAGAGACAATTACACATCTATCTCTACCCTTTCTATTACATTGATTATTGTATGGCTCAAACTGTAGCTCTACAAATCTTCTCACTCTTTTTGTCTGATGAGAAAAAAGCTTGGGAAACCTATATGAACTTCACAAAAATGGGTGGCACAAGAACTTTTATAGATTTAGTAAAAACAGCTGGATTAGATTCCCCACTAGAAGATGGATGCTTAGCTTCCATTTGCAATTCAGTAGAACAATGGATTCAATCAAATAATTAAAATCAAGCAAAAAGTAGCCAGATAGAAAACATCCTATCTGGCTACTCTTCCTTTGTAATTAAATATATTCCTTGGTACATCAGAATCTTTTGTACTTTAATATCCTTCGTTAAATGCCCAAAATGCCGGCTCTTACTGTTTGACTCCTAGCGATTGCTAGGTGGGTTACCGCAACTATGCTTTTGCCTTCCTCTACTCAAAGTATAAAACCGGAGGCTTGACAGCCACAATGTAATATAGGAGTCCCGTTTAAAGTAAATGTAGGTTCAAATAAGTAAGAGTTATCGTGCATCTCAGGTTAATTATATTATATACCATTACACCTGAAAATACAACTTGATTTCATAAAAACAATGTGGAACTTTCTGTCATTAATCAATCGTAGCAATCTCTGTTCCCTTTACTGCACTAGCCAATGCAAAAGTTCCATACATGTCAGTTCTAAAAGTAATGGTATCTTTGTCATCATCTCTATCCTTATAAGTCGTCATAAAATCTCCTGACTTCATGATGATATAAAAGTCCTTTGCCTCTGTATCTAGATTATCTGGAATATCAATCACCACTTCTATTTCATTGCTGCTTTCACTCAAAGTTTCCATAGGATTCCCTAATGCATTTCTCTTTGTTATTGCTAAATCAAAAAATGCTTCAGGCTTTACTTCCGAAGATTTTGCATAACTACGAAGAATGTCTAGATAACGTTCTCCATGTATCGTTGGCACCATATCCACTGTCATAAAATACTGATATTTTAAATCTGAAATTGTCAATTCTACATCTAATTCCGATTGATCTGTCGTTACATCTGCTGAAACAATCTCTCCTGGAATCACATTCGTCAAAGCATCATCAGCAAATAGCACAAAAGTTTGCGATAAACACAAGATCGCCGCTAATCCTATCGAGCTTAATAATTTCATTCTTTTCATACATTTCCACCTCCAAGGTATTTTTATTTATTGTAACTCATATACCTAGGAAATGTCAAGTATTGTCAGATAATTCACTCCGCATCAGATTGCTTTACACTCTTCTTTTAACCATGCAAGGATATCACCTTCCAAATATGGACTCAGTGTATCATAAACTGATTTTTGATATTCATTTATTCTTTCTGTTTCATCACAACACATATGCTTCACATCTAGAGCGTCTCTATCTAATGGAACAAATGTTAAATTTCTAAATTTCATAAATTGTCCATTGTGGTTTTGAATATCATCCTCTACTAAAAGAACATTTTCTATTCTAATCCCATGACTATTTTCAATATAAACTCCTGGCTCATCCGTAACAAGCATTCCCGCTTCTAAAGCAGTCTCGCTTCCTCCCTCAACATATTGCCATCGAATCCCTTGCGGACCTTCATGTACATTCAAAATATAACCGATACCATGGCCAGTACCACATTTATAATCAATCCCATATTCCCACATTCTCTTTCTTGCAAGAATATCAAGATTTCTACCTGTGCAACCCTTTAACCATTTTGCATTCATTAAACTTAACATACCACATGCTGTTAAGGTATAGTGGAGCCTTTCTTCTTCTGATAAAGCACCTAAACTAATCGTCCTTGTCACATCTGTAGTCGCACCTAAGTACTGCCCACCAGAATCTACTAATAAGAAGCCTTCTGCCTCTAATTGTTTATTTTCTTCTTTTGTCGCACTATAATGCATCATAGCAGCATTTTCTTTATATCCACTGATGGTAGGGAAGGAAAGATCTAGAAATCCATGGATAGACTTTCTAAAACTATCTAGTTTCATAGCAGCTTCATATTCATTTATGTTAGCTTTTTTCACCTTCTCTTTTATATAGTAAATAAATTTACATACTGCTAAACTATCTTGAATATAATAATGCTCCATATTCTTAATTTCTGTTGCATCTTTCTTAGACTTTAATAGGTCTGTTGGATTTGCATCAAAAACCAATCTACAAGTATCCTCCAAAATCTTCACCACAAAGGCACTTGTATGAGCTTTTTGTACACAAACGGTACAATCTTTTGAAATTTTCTTTAAAAAATCAAAAACATCTTC
>CAYJHO010000061.1:0-13954 GCA_964369945.1 uncultured Lachnospiraceae bacterium | reverse complement strand
ATGAATTTCGTCGGAAAGATTCCGAGAGCTCATTTTAATATGTTATAAGAATTTACAAGAGTACTTTCTTCTTGCAAAAAGCCTAACCTCTTCTATGTATTGCAACTGCTCGTTTACTTGCCACAAATTCCTCTATAAATAGTTCCTCTGCTTTTCGCACTTCGTGCTGGTAAGCTGTAATCCTCTTTTCCTTTAACTTATCAATGGATGTGGTTTCTGTCTTTGCCTGAATCACTTCTTTTCTCTTTAATTCCTCAGTTACCACTAAGTTCTTTAGTTCATTCTTCTCTCTTTTAATATTGGTTTCTATATTACTTAAGTAGCCTTCATATAGATAAAAGGACTGTACCAAACAACCTTTTTCTTTCTGTTCTTGTAAGGAGAGTGAGACATCCGAAAACTCGGTTTCTAAATGTTCTATATGACCTTCAACCTTCTTTATCTTTTGTACAATTTGTGAGTGCTCATTTATTAAATTTTGTTCTACTTGTGTCTTGTAATCTAAGACCTTATCCAAGGAAAATGTGAATTTTTTCATGTTCTTATCCTCAACTATTGTAAGATTTTATTCATCTCTTCTATCAATTCATCATGGTTATATTTCGTATCAATCTCTTGCATCAAAAACTCCTTGACTTTGTTGATTTTACTTATCGCATAATCTAACTTGGGGTTGGAGCCCTCTTTGTAAGCTCCGATAGAAATCAAATCTTCATTTTGTTCGTAAATACTCAAAATATCTCGAAGTTTGGATGCTAGTACTTTATGTTCTTCGCTTGCTACTGTTACCATTAGTCTTGAAATACTTGCACTGATATCAATTGCTGGGAAGTGATTGGCATTAGCCAATTTTCGACTCAGTACAATATGCCCGTCTAGGATACCTCTCACCGTATCTGCAATCGGTTCATTGGTATCATCCCCCTCAACTAATACTGTGTAAATTCCTGTAATCGAACCTTTATCAAACATTCCACTTCTCTCTAGAAGCTTGGGAAATTGTGCATAAATGGAAGGGGTATAGCCACGTGCTACTGGAGGTTCTCCTGTTGCCAGTCCAATTTCTCTTTGTGCCATAGCAAAACGTGTAAGGGAATCCATCATTAATAAGACATCCTTTCCCTGATCCTTAAAGTATTCTGCAATAGTCGTTGCTACCAAAGGACATTTCATACGAAGCATAGCTGGCTGATCTGAGGTTGCAACAATCAAAACAGACCTCTTCATTCCTTCTTCTCCAAGGCATTGTTCTACAAACTCTCGTACTTCTCGACCACGCTCGCCTACTAGGGCTATTACATTCACATCTGCTAAGACATTTCTAGCAATCATTCCTAGCAGTGTACTTTTCCCTACTCCACTACCGGAAAAGATACCAATCCTTTGTCCTTTTCCAATGGTATTCAATCCATCAATCGCCTTTACACCAAACGGCATTTGCTCTGTTATCAATGGCCTATCCAAGGGATTTATTTGTGGGTTTTCTACATAATAGAACCGTTCTGATTCAAATGGACCTTTCCCATCTATGGGGTTTCCCAAAGCATCTATGATCCTCCCAATCAAGAAATCTCCTACTGGAATCTTCAATCTTTTCTTCGTGTTTCTTACAAAACTACCAGTCCCAATTCCAGGCACATCTTCATATGCCATAAGTTGAATTCTATCCCCTTGAAAACCAACCACTTCTGCTGGAATTTGTGTTTTCTTTTCTTCATTGTAGATTAGTACGATATCACCAATATTTGCAGTCCCACCTGATGCATCCATAGCCATCCCTGTGATGTTTTCAATTTTCCCGATATGGCTGATGGTCTCAGATTTTCGTATAATATTAGGCAATTCACTTAACATCTTAAAGCCACCTTTCTACAATCTTGCATTATTAAGAATTTCTTTGATATTTTCTAGTTGGGTCTTAACACTAATATCTACAACGCCTTCTGGAGTCTCTATAATACAGGTTCCAGGTTCCTTATCTTCCATAAGCACTAACTTTACATTGTCTCCTATTTTAGATAGGCTTTTCAAGAATTTCTCATCCCCTTGAATATCCAAGGTTCCTACTTCAGCACCAATATACACCTTTGCCCATGCTTGCTTTTTCATTTTCTCAGTGGCGGACAAAATCATCTTTTCCACAATTTCTTTGCTTGATTTCAGACTAGTTTGAACAATTTTCTCTCCTATACTAACTGCTATCTCCTTTAAATCATCTAGGTATAAATCTAGCATCTGCTCCTTGTCTTTTTCATAGGATAACACCACTTCTGCCACTTCTTTTCGAAGCATCTCTACTTCTTGTTCTAACTTGTGTTGGGATTCCACATAAGCTTCTTTTTTGCCGCGATCGAATCCATCTACATAGCCAGCTTTTTCGGCAATTTCATAGGCTTCTTTGTAGGCTTTGTCTGACATCATATCCACAGTATCTCTTGCTGCTCGCAAAATATTTTCTGCTTCTTCTCTAGCCTTTTCTAGTACTTGTTCCGCTTCTTCTTCTAACTTTTCCTTGCTATTCTTCACAGTCGCGATAGGAGTATCTATCTCATCTGTTCCATCTGTCAAAGTCTCTTCTACTGTAAATTCACTTAAAAAGTCAAAGGTTGATATCTCTTGTTTTGTATCTATCTTATCTTTAATAATTCTATACAATGATATCGTCCTTTCCGCCTTTACCTAAAACGATTTCGCCTTCTTCGTCTAATTTACGAATCACAGCAACGATACGTTGTTGTGCCTCTTCTACATCTTTTAATCTCACATTCAGAGTAATTTCTAAGTCAGAACGAATCGTCTCTGCCATCCTAGTTGACATGTTAGCAAAAAATACACCTAACATTTCTTGGCTTGCATTCTTTAAACTGTAAACAACATCTTTCATATCACAATCACGCACAAATCTCTGGATCGAATGGTTGTCCATCGATAAAATATCTTCGAAAACAAACATTTTCTTGCGAATTTCTTCTGCAAGCCTTGGGTTTTCTCTTCCCATTTCATCAAAGATATATTTCTCATTACTTCTATCCATGTGATTCATTACATCAGCAACATAATCGATACCACCTACATCGGTAAAATCTGTTGTTAATATCGTATCTAATTTCTTTCTAAGCTGGTTTTCTACAATCCTAATTACATCTGGAGAAGCACTGTCCATTTGAGCAATGCTCTCTACCACTTTTAGCCGTTTCTCTTCTGGAAGTTCTCCAATCAAAGCAGCTGACTGAGAAGGTTCTGCATAAGATAACACTAAGGCAATTGTTTGAGGACGTTCTCTTTGCAACAAGGAATACAAACTCTTTGTGTCTAATTTTGCAATAAAGTCAAAGGAGCGATTCTTCAAAAACTTAGTCATCTTCTTTAAAAGTTCATTTGCTGTTGTTTCTCCAAATGCCTTTTCTAACACAGTTCTTGCATAGTCAATTCCACCATCTGTTACTACTTTTTGAGTCAAGCACGCTTTGTAAAATTCATCTAATACAGCTTCTGTCTCTTCTGAATTACTTCTACCTAATCGAGCAATTTCTACTGTAATCTTCTCTACTTCTTCTTCCGCTAAATATTTATATATCTTAGAGGCGCTATCTACTCCTAGTGCTGCTAGCACAGTAGCTGCCTTTCTTCCAGAAGTCATAGAAGCAATGATACTCTCTTGCACGTTATCAACCTGTTTTTCTTCCATTTTCTTCGCCTCCTCCATTGATCCAATCACGCAACATCTGGGCTGCAATTTCTGGGTTTTCATCCGAAAATGTTCGTAATAAATCTCTCAATTCATTACTCTTATCATGTTGAATTTCCATAACAAGTGGTAAGCTACTTCCTGCACTCGCCTCAAGTTCAGCCAATCTCTCAGCTTCTTCCCTAGCTCTTCTCTTCTTGCGCTTCTTCCCTGTCACCACCATGATAATTACTATAACTAATATTAAAAGTAACAAACCTAATGCAATCATCATCATTAACGAATCATTTAACAACAATTCCATCAAACTTCCCGAGCTAGGTTCTGTCGTAATTACATTGCCTGGATTTCCATAAAACGGTGCCACTGCTACTGTGATTTTCTCATCTCTAAGTTCTGACTCTATCCCTGTCGCATTTCCTATTAGATCTATTAGCTGATCAACATCTACAGCATCTTCTTCTCCATTAATAGCCACAGAAATGGTTAAATCTTCCAATACTCCTTGGTCGATTTCTGTCTGCTCTCTCACCTGATCTACTAAGTAATCACGAATAATACTTTCATTACTTGTAATCGTACCATCAGCCTCTGCGTCTCCATTATACTGATCCGCTTCTGCATTGGTTTCCGTTCCAGTAACCTGCCCTGTAGACCCCGCTGCTCCAGAGCTATTCTCATTTAAGGTTTCACTGGATACAATACCATCCTTATCTTCTTCATCAATCTTCTCTGGAGTAGAATAGGTAATAGTTTCTCGAATTACTTTCTCTACATTCACTTCTGCTCTAACTGCTACCGAAATGTTTCCATCACCAAAGAAAGGCTCTAAAATATCAATTACATTTCTTACCATTTCATCTTCTATGATTTGAGCCATTTCCTCTGCAGTAGAAAAAGAAGTACCCTGGTATGAATTAGAATCAGAAACTACTACGCCATAACCATCTACTACTTCCACATTTTCAGGTTCAAGCCCTTGTACATTTGAAGCAGTCAGCCTTTGTGCTGCCTCAGCCATTTCCATAGGCACATCTGCTCCATGTTCCATTTCAATAATAACACTGGCCTTTGCAGTATCTTCCTCGGCACTTGGCTCTAACACAAAACGCTGTTCTTCTGGCAGTGTTATTGTTACTACCGCATTTCTAACACCATCAAAAAGACGGATGGTAGCACCTATTCTATCTTGTAATTCATATAGAATATATTGTTGATTCTCGGTGTCTGTAGCCATCCCTCCAGCATTATTAATAAACACATCGTAAGCCAAACCGCTCTTAGGGTAACCTTGCAAAACTAAATCTGCTCGTGCCTGATCCACTTGATCATTTGCCACCAGAATATCACCATTTTGCTTATACTGATAATCAATTCCCTGTTCTTGCAACATGGAGACTATCTGACTAGCTTCATCGTCTAACACTTGAGGAAATAAAACTTCATATTCCGTTTGCGTTAAAAAGTAGACTAAAGCGAAAGTTATCGCTATTGCTCCAAGAATAGAAGCAATTGTGAAATTTCGCTTTTTCTTGTCATATTTATTCATCCACTGAACCACTTGATCCAATTGTTTCTTTACAACATCCATTTATCGTGATACTCCCTCTCATTTTAAGATAACTTAAACGCTCATTCTCATTATCTCATTATACGCTTCTACTGCACTATTTCTCAATTGTACCAATAAATCAACTGTCATTTGTGCCTCTGCAGCAGCGATAGTCACTGAGTGTGGATCTGAAACTTGACCTGTAGCCAGCAAATACTGTTGCTGTTCTAATACCTTTTGTGTGTCTACTACATCTGACATAGCATTTTCGAAAATACTTGAAAAAATATTCCCTTCTGTTTTGTTCCCTTGTAGTTCGGCTGCTTTTAGTTCTTGAATGCTTTGCATCGGTTGAATCGGTGAAATAAACTGAGTTGTCATAAGCCATTGCCTCTCTTTCTATTGTCCTTTAATTACAGTTCTTAATCTTGAAAAGTCGCTATTGATGAGATCAATGGTTGTCTGGTATTGTAAGGTTGTCCTAGAGAGTTCTACCATTTCCACATCTAGATTCACATTGTTTTCATCAGTTCTAAGCCCCTCTGAAGTAGAGCTATGCACAAGAGCTGTGCTTTGATTAATTGCATTGGTTACGGATTGAGAATTATTACTATAGATAGCTTGTTCTAATTGATTTCGAAATTCTTCTTCGAAAGTTACATACTGTGCTTTATACCCTGGAGTCTCTGCATTTGCTATATTATGATTTGTAATTTCTGACTTTACCCATAAATAATCTAAAGACTTTGTTAGCATTTGTAATGAATTTCCATAAATTGATTGCATATTTACTCCTTATCATTCGAAAAGATTATATACCACTTTTCGTTCATTATACGACTTTTTTTTGCCTTTATCAAGCTATTTCTACACATTTTACACTAAAATTAGCATAAAATTTTATACAATTAGCCTATTAAGTTATAATATTAATATATTTTTAATCTATTTCAAAATAGACCCTTGATAAGTTACAACTTCCTATGTATAATGTTACTAAGAACATTTTTATGAACATTTTCACTGAAATCATAACGAATAGATAGGAGTTGAATTTATGATACTTACCCGTTGCCACAGGGCAGATGTACATGCAATTGATAACGAAACCATCATTTGCTCTTGCATCGTCACAGAACTTAGAGAAAATTCAGTAATTTTGCTGATTGAGGACAAATACATAGACCAATTATTAGCAACTGGTCATGTTTCCTTTTTTGATGAATTTAAAGGCCTGATTACATTTTATTGTAGCATTAGTGCAACTGGCGACTCTGTGCTTCGAAAAGGGGTACGCTATCGCATGTTCGAATGCACACTCCAGCAAGAAGTTTCCATTAACGAGAGACGAAACGATTGCAAGGTCCCTATTGACTTGCCCCTATCCCTTATTCTTCCAACTACTTTCGAGTTACCAAGGGATTTTAGGGATTACAAAGACGACTATGGAATACGTACTATAACGGGAACTGCCTCTAATTTAAGTGCTGGTGGCTTATACTTTACCACTTCCCTCCTCTTAACTAAGGAGAATACTTATCAAATTGAATTGGCATTACCAGGTAGTAAATCAATACAAGCGCTGATTGAATTAATTCGAATCGAAGAACTTCCCCAAGAAGACAAGCAGATGATTTATGGTTACGGCTGCAAATTCTCTAGAATTTCTAGTGGAAACGAATCCGCCGTAAGAAGCCTAGTCTTCAAAGAACAGCTACATAGAAGAATCCTTTAAATATTATCTATGCCATACACAAAACTCCCTAGACAAGCAACACTGTCTAGGGAGTTTCTATCTACTTCTATATATTTTTTATTCAAACTTACTATTCTAACGTTTTTTGGCCATCTTCCTTTGTCTTTTCTGCAACCATAGCATCCATCTTCGCATCATAATTCAGAAAATAAACATAAATATCAACAATTGCTTGGTATAACTCCTCTGGAACCTCTCTCCCAAGTTCTAGTTGTGCTAACATGGATACTAAACTATTATCTTCATAGACTGGCACACTGTGTTCTCTTGCCACCTCTACCATTCTTTCAGCCAAATACCCCATCCCTGACGCTACCACTACCGGAGCTGCTTGGGATTTTTCATCGTAGCTAAGTGCTACTGCTTTTTTGTTCATGACATCTTTAAATTGTGACATTGACAGAATTTTTCCTTTCAAATATTTTAGGGAATGCTGCAGATATAGGAATGGATACTTCTTCTGTTCCCACATAAAGTTCATCTGCTTTCAAACCGTTGGATGCTAATATTTGAGAAATCGCATTCGTAATTTCTCCTTCACTCCCTTGGAATTCTTTTGGACAATTCAATTGTATGCTTATTTTCTCTTGATGATAGATAAAGAACAAATCAAACAAGCCCATATCTTGTATATCAAACTTCACCAAGCCCTGCACCACTTTCTCATCACTAGAATTTCTTCCATGATTGCTTGCATCCGGATCAATCCACATTTCTGCAAACATCATTTTACCTCCCACATGAACTGGGAGCATCATATGAAGTACAGGCATATACACACTTTCATTCAACACAATAGATTGCATCAAATTCTTGAAGATAGCTTTGTTTTCTAAACCTGCATCTCCGTCCATTCCCGAGCGTACTAAATCAGCTAAGGTATCTTGCCATTTTTGTTTCTTCGTACACTTTTCATAATCTGTATTCTTTAACACATTCAATAACATGGCTGGATCAAAATTCAAAAACACCTTTTGCATTCCTTGATAGTTCATTAATTGATGAAAAGCATCAATGACTCTTTCTGATGTACCATTTTCACATCTTGCAATATAAGATGCTAATAAAGCTACCGCATCTCTAAGCCCACCTCTATCATTCATGGTAGAAACATACTTTCCTAAAAATGGTAGAATTTCATTCTTTAGAATATCTAAATTCCCAGACATCCCCTCATTAAATTCACCTAAATTATAATTGAGCTTAGCCAACAACTGCTCTAATTCTCCTGCTGGATTTCGAAACATTTGCCTCGATATCTGGCTAAGCAGCTGATCCATACTTTGCAACAAATGCTTACTTTCTGCATAGTTAGTATATTTCTTAAGAAAATCCAAAATTCCTGATTTTAAATCTGTAGATTGGGTTTGCTCAAACACCTGCCTAAGCAAAGAGAAAAAAGGACCATTAAATTTAATCGAAGTTCCAGCTTGTTGCTTTAGGAAAGCTTGAATTTCCGTTTCACTCATACTAACTTGTTCAAAAAATTGTGCTATCTTTTGAACAAACTCATCGTTTAACCCAGATTCTGCTAAAGTTCCAAATCGTTCCATAAAAACTTTAGAAAACTCGTCACTCATATTGGTCAAACCACCCATTTGCCCTAAAAACATTTCGTAGTTAGACTCATACTTAAACTTCATCTCGACACTGTGCTCTTGACCAGCAGCATCGCTTCTAGCGTCAGGCTTCATAACTTTATCTACATTTACAGCACCTTGAATCGCAGGATCTGGCACTTTAGCTTGCCCAGATTTTAGCTGATTTGGGTTCTCATATGCCCCTGGAGGCGTAGTTACTCTTAGTATATTTGACATTTTTTGCTCCATTTAAAATTATTTGTTTATTTATTTCTATTTTTATATTATAATATCTTTAAGAATATATTACAATCATTTCTGCTTACAATATGATAAAGGTAGGATAAATTTATGAACAACAATATGGATAACTTATTAGACGCTTATTTATTTGAAGTCAATTCACTAATCGAACAACTTGATGAACTACTATTAAACGCAGAAAGTGAAGGTACTTTAACCCAAGATCACATTAATGAAATCTTCAGAAGCATGCATACCATCAAAGGCTCCTCAGCTATGATGGATTTCCACTCTTTGATGGAAATTGCGCATCATGTGGAAGACTTATTCTTTGAACTACGTGAAAATGGTATGGGATCTCTTTCTGATGACCAACAATCCAATCTATTCAACTTACTATTTCGTTGTGTAGACAAATTAAGGGATGAATTATCCAAAGTAGAAAATGGAGAAGATCTTTCTACTGAACTTGGAGATTTCATCACTGAAATCAACAGCTTTTTACTATCAAAAACAACAGAATCCGTAACACCTGCAGAAGAAACAGCAGATTCCACTTCGGAAGATGAAAGTATCTCTGCTCCGCTAACAGAAGGTGGATTTCCACAAACAAAAGCCCCATACTTCCTTCACATTTTCTTTGATGATGAATGTGGTATGGAACATTTGCGTGCCTTTATTGTGATTAATGCCTTAAAGGAAGCCGAAGTAAACTTTCAATTCTACCCAAGCGATGTAGAATCTAATCCGAATTGTTGCGAATACATCGTACAGCATGGATTTTATATTGCCCTATCTTCTGATGAAGAAGTTGAGAAGGCAATCGAGGCAGTTAGTACAACCAACAACATCCGTAGTTATGAAATCATACCGAACCCAATCTTTTTAGAATTAACAGATCCAGAGGAGGCACCTGCTCCTGTAATAGAAGAAACGACTGCTCCTACTCTAGAAGAAATACCAAAACAGGCAGAAGCCAAGCAAGAAGTAACACCATCTCCAAGCAATACAGAAAAAGTGGCTGCAGAAATTTCTAAGCAGGCTAAGAACTTACACCAAGCTGCAAAACAAAGCTTAATCAGTGTAAATCTAAGTAAATTAGATACCCTCATGGCACTAGTAGGAGAAATCGTTATTACAGAATCCATGGTTACTGCTTCTCCTGAACTACAAAACATTAAACTAGATGGATTCTTAAAATCTGCTAGACAATTAAGAAAACTTACCGGAGACTTGCAAGATATCGCTATGTCTCTAAGAATGGTGCCTGTTTCTGGAGTATTCCAGAAGATGAATCGTATTGTTCGCGATATGACAAAGGCCTTAAACAAAGATGTACGTCTTATTCTAATTGGTGAAGAAACAGAAGTTGACAAAACCATTGTGGATAGCATTGCGGATCCAATTATGCACATAGTAAGAAATGCTATGGATCATGGTATAGAAGAAAATGTAGAAGATCGAATTGCCGCTGGAAAACCAGCACAAGGTACTATCATTCTTTCTGCTAGGCACACAGGTAGTGAAGTTGTGATTTGTATAGAAAACGATGGAGAACGCTTTAACACTGCTGGAATTTTGAATAAAGCTGACAAGAAAGGACTCTTGAGCAAAGCAAAGGAAGAATATAGCAAGAAAGAAATTCTTTCTCTCCTTATGTTACCAGGATTTTCCACTAATGCTACTGTAACGGAATATTCAGGACGTGGTGTAGGTTTAGATGTGGTTAAGAAAAACGTAGAAGCGATTGGTGGTTCCGTAACCATTACAGATAACGATGGAGAAAACTGCAAATTTACGCTTAAAATACCACTAACTCTAGCGATCGTTGATGGTATGGAAGTGGAAGTAGGAAAACATGCCTTTACTCTCCCTATTTCTAATATTAAGCAATCCTTTAAGGCGGCTCAATCAGATATCATTTATGATTCGGTAGGAAACGAGATTATTTCTTGTATGGGCGAATTTTATCCTATCATCCGTCTTAACAGACTATATAATATAGCTGGTGGCTATCAGGATATCGAGGAAGGTATTTTAATCTGGGTAGAATCTAACGATAAATCTTTCTGCCTCTTTGTAGATGAATTAATCGGGGAACAACAAGTAGTTGTAAAACCTTTACCAAGTTATTTAAATAATTTTAACATCAAAGAAACCGGTATCACTGGTTGTACTATCTTGGGTGATGGAAATATTAGTATTATTTTGGATGTTGGAAATATATTTACTTCCGCCCAACAAAACATAAGCAATGATTGGAGGAACCATACAAATGAATGATTTTAAACTATTTGAACGTGTTGAAGAATTGGATATTGATAGCGAGGAAGAATTAACCTCCGTTGAACGATATCTTACCTTTCTCTCTGACAATATTGCTTTTGGTGTCAGTACTAATTATGTAATAGAAATTATAGCAAATTATGCAATCCGTGAGGTTCCCAATGTACCGAGCTATGTAAAAGGAGTAATCAATTTACGTGGCCAAGTACTCCCTGTTATCGATGTACGTCTTCGAATGAACAAACCATTCAAAGAATACAACAACAACACTTGCATTATCATTTTAGAAATTGACACTGTACTAATTGGACTTATTGTAGATAGCGTTCTGCAAGTACAAGATATTGATACTAGTGTTGCCTCTCCTATTCCGATCGAGAATGGTGGAGACTTAACCAATGCTATGCTCTCACTCCCTGATGGAACTGTAGTTCTATTGCTTGACTGCGATGCAGTTATTAAGACCGTATAAAACTTCTAGTTTATAAATATGAACTCTCGGAATCTTTACTAAAAAATTCAAAAGTAAAGTAGTCACAAAATGCGCTTTCGCTCGGTTTGCACACAATTTGTGCATACTTTACTTTTGAATTTCTGAAACAGATTCTGAGATTCATGATGAAAAAAGTGGGGACAGAGTCCACCAAGGAAATCTAGAGCCCTAAAAGCAAGTCCTCTAGATTCCGAGAGTATCAAAATTACTAGAGGATGCCGCATCCTCAACCGAAGGAGCTATTGCCTATGAATAACCTGTCAGATCAAGATTTTCAAACCTTAGTCAACTTTGTAAAGCAAAGCTATGGTATTGATCTATCCAAAAAGAAAACTTTAGTAATGAATCGACTGACTGACCTACTAAAGCCACAGGGGTTTTCTAATTTTCATGACTATATCCAAAGTATAGTCCAACACAAAAATGATAATGAGTTGGAACTATTATTAAACAAACTAACCACTAATTATACTTATTTCATGCGAGAAGAAACGCATTTTCACTATTTTCAAAATACCATTCTTCCTCATCTTGAACAAACTAAGAAGGATAAAGTCCTAAGCATTTGGAGCGCTGGATGTTCCACGGGTCAAGAACCTTATGTCCTTTCTATGTTAATGAAGGATTATTTCGGAACAAGAGGCTCTACTTGGGATACTAGAGTATTAGCTACTGATATCTCTATGAATGCTCTTGGAAAGGCCATCAAAGGCTCCTATGCTGAAAGTTCACTAAAGGATATTCCACCACAATGGTTAGATACCTACTTTAGCAAAAACCCTATCACCCAGCAGTATGATGTATGTGATGACATTAAGAGAAATGTAATATTCCGACCTTTCAACTTGATGGATCCTATCAAATTCAAACTACCATTTGATGTGATTTTCTGTAGAAATGTCATGATTTACTTTGATCGTGATACCAAAAAGGAGTTAGTAGATCGTTTCTATAACGTAACCGTACCAGGAGGCTATCTATTCATTGGACACTCGGAAGGTTTATCCGATATTGAGACCAAGTACCAGTACCAATCTCCTGCTATGTATCAAAAACTGTAGTTTACAACAAAATCAAGATACCTTAAAAGCATCAGAATCTCTCGTAGATACTGGTGCTTTTCTAATTTCAAATTAAAAAACAAAAAAAAAGAAAAAATATGTAATTTACTATTAAGTTTATGCAACCTAGGACGATATACTCTTTGAACGTGATAAAGATTCATGAATCATCGTTTGACGCGTCTAAAACTAAATAAGAAAAAAGGCAAGGATGCCAATGGCTTTAAGCCAAGGGGACAACCCCAGTTTAATTTCAAGGAGGAAATAACAAATGCGTATTCAACACAATATCGCTGCGATTAACTCGCACAGACAATTAGGTGGAAACAACACTGCAGTATCTAAAAACTTAGAGAAATTATCTTCTGGTTACAGAATCAACCGTGCTGGTGATGATGCTGCTGGTCTAGCTATCTCCGAAAAAATGAGAGCTCAAATCACAGGTCTTGAAACAGCTCAAAAGAATGCTGAAGATGGTATTTCTTTAGTTCAAACAGCGGAAGGTGCTTTAACAGAAGTTCACTCTATGCTTAACAGAATGGTAGAATTAGCTACTCAATCTGCAAATGGTATCTATGCTACAGAAGATAGAGCTAACCTACAAGGAGAAATGAATGAACTCATCAACGAAATCGATAGAATTTCAACAAGTACAAACTTTAATGGAACTAACTTATTAAACGGAGGTACTACTGGAACAGCTGTTGTTACTACAAACGGAACTATTACTTTACAAATTGGTGATACAGGAACTCAACAATTAGCTGTGACTGTAAAAGCAATGAATTCTGCTTCTCTTACCTTAACAGGTTTAAAGACAACTGCTTCATCTACAAATATTACAACTTTAACTGGAGCAAATAATGCAATTAACACAATCAAAACAGCTATTAATGCTGTTTCTACCGAAAGAGCTAATTTAGGAGCTAATCAAAATAGACTTGAGCATACAATTAATAATATTGGAGTTACTGCAGAAAATATGACTGCAGCAGAATCTCGTATTCGTGATGTTGATATGGCGAAAGAAATGATGGAATATACTAAGAATAATATTCTTGTACAATCTTCTCAAGCTATGTTGGCTCAAGCTAATCAAATTCCTCAAGGTGTATTACAGTTATTACAATAATTCAATAAATAGAAAAACTGCCTAATGGCAGTTTTTTTATTTTTGTAATTCTAATAGCTCATTATATATGTCAAATATTTCACCATCTCTTGGATTAACTATTTCATATTGCTTTAATATAGCTTCAGCTTCTACTAATAGATTTTCTGCAATCATATTTCTT
>CAYJHO010000060.1:0-14250 GCA_964369945.1 uncultured Lachnospiraceae bacterium | reverse complement strand
AAAGTATTTGTCAACACTATTTTAAAACTTTTTCATTTTTTTCTATTTATATTTGAATTGTATTAATTTTGTCAGACAATTTAACTTTTCAAACAATTTAGACATCTTCTACTATTCTTCCTATATTTTGTAAGGAAGGATTCTCAACATAACTAACGGTCAATAAATTTTAACCAGTAAATGACTAATATTCAATAGTGAATCTGGGTTCCTTATGATAAAATAAATGATATACAATGAAATGAATTCTTAAGGAGGGATCTTCCATGAAAATAAATGATAGCATACGCGAAAAAAGAAAACAGTTAGGTTTAACCCAAGAACAAGTAGCAGATTATTTAAATATCACAGCACCTGCTGTAAACAAATGGGAAAAAGGGATTTCCTATCCAGATATCACCCTACTTCCTGCTTTGGCAAGAATTCTCCAAACTGACTTAAACACTTTACTCTCTTTTCATGATGATCTAACAGCTGTAGAGATATCCGACTTCATAGCTTCCATATCAGATATGATTCGTGAGGACGGCTATCCTACTGCATTTAAAGTATCCATGGATAAAATTTCCCAATATCCTACCAGTGAAAATCTGATTGCTTCCCTAGCTCCTTGCCTTGATGGCGCCTTATCTATCTATGGTATTTTAGATCGAGACCCATATAAAGTTATGCTAGCATCCCTTTATACACGTCTCTTAAAAAGTAATAAGCCTGAGTTCAAAGATCTTGCTACCTCCATGCTCATATCTTACCATATAGAAAAAGAGAACTATATGGAGGCAGAAGAACTCATTCAAAGCATATATGCAACTACCATTGATAAACAGCAGCACCTGGCACAACTTTATAAGAAACAAGGGAAGCATACGGAAGCTACTAAGATTTGGCAAGAAAAATTGCTGCACTCTGCTACGACATTACAAAACACATTACTTTGTTTAATGGAAACCTCTTATGAAGAAAATTCGACAGAACATGCCCATTTTCTAGCCGATATCTACTTTACATTTACGCAACAATTTTCACCTGCTTCCTGGCTTTCCTATTCTTCTTACCTAGAACTTGCGACAAAGAAGAAGGATCCAGAACTTTTTATCAAGACACTTCATCCTATGCTATCCGCTTTGGAGGAAGCCAAGACTTGTACTAATTTAGCCCTATATGATCAACTAAATCTCAATATTTCTGCGCCGTTGATAGAGCAATTCCTTACCATGATTCATCGTGACTTGCATACATCGGAAGAGTTTGACTTTATCAGAGGAAATCAAGAATTTGAAAATTTAATCCAAACATATAGGCAATGAGCGATGCAATAAAATCCCCTAAAGATATTCTAGCATTTGAATATCTCTAGGGGATTTTTGTTTATAGTGCTTTATGATATAACTCTATCATATCCTTTAAGCTTGTTTGCCTTGGATTTGCTAAGACATTGGCACTCTTCATAGCATCTTGTGCCATAGCCTCTATGGATTCTTTTGTTACTCCTACTTCTGAAAGAGAAGCTGGAATTTTCAAATCTACATTTAATTTTCGAATTTCATCAACTAGCATAGAAGGCGTAAAGCCATCTACAGCAAAAGTATCTTCCTTTATGTATTTGTATATCTTTTCATATCTCCCAGAATCAGCTAATGCATTAAACTCCATTACCGTAGGTAATAAGATGGAATTGGCAACGCCATGTGGTACATGGAAATAGGCACTGACTGGATGACTCATCGCGTGAATATTACCTAGCCTTGCAAATGCAAAAGAGATTCCTGCGAAGTTACTACCTGCCATCATTCCACAAGCAGCTTCTTGATCTTGGCGATTCGCTACAAATTTCCTTAAATTTGCTCCGATTAGCTCCATTGCTTTCTCTGCCATAGAATCTGAAAATGGTGTGGCATTTCTTGATAGATATGCTTCCATTGCATGGATTAAAGCATCCAAACCACAAGCGGCAGCAATCGAAGCAGGTGCTGTCATAATAAGTTCAGGATCTAGAATTGCATAGGTTGGTAGCATTTCATAACTAAATACCGTAAATTTGTAATTTCTCTCTTCATCTGTGATTACAGCTGAAGCCGTAACTTCAGAACCTGTTCCTGCAGTCGTCGGTATGGCAATCGTAGAAACTACAGGTCCTGGCACTTTATGGTTTCCTTCGTAATCTGTAATTTTACCACCAAAGTTCGCTAATACACCTACTGCTTTTGCCACATCGATTGGACTTCCGCCTCCTAGTGATATCATACTTGTTGCTCCACTTGCTTTGTATGCTGTAGCACAATCATTTACAATATCTATGGTTGGATTTGGTAATACATCTAAGTATGTGGTAAACTTAATTCCTGCTGCCTCTATAATATCTGTCACTTTCTTTACAACACCGATACTCTCTAATCCTCGATCAGAGATAACAAAAACATGATTCGAACCATTTGATTTTAAAATTTCAGGTAATTTCCTTAGGCTACCAATACCAAACTCTATATTTTGAGGTATTTTAAAACTATAATCTTTCATTCTGTTCTCCTTCTATTAGAAATGTAATTCTGTTCTTTGAATTAAATCTTTTTGTAGTGGCTTTCCTAATTCAACAAAATATGCACTATATCCTGCTACTCTAATGAGCATGTCTCTATAGTTATCAGGATTTTTTTGTGCGGCTCTCATGGTTTTCGAATCCATAATATTAAACTGCACATGCATTGGTGCTTTTGACATGTATTCATCAATAAAGCTAATTAAATTATCTCTTCCCTCTGTTCCTGCCACTGCTTCTTGTGGAAAACGAAGATTTAAAAGTGTTCCATTCGTTGCTAAACTATGATCGACCTTGGATACAGAGTTAGCAATTGCAGTTGGTCCTTTTGTATCATGAGAACCGCCGTCTGTATGCACTGGCCCCATATTATCAGAAATGGCTTCTGCCTTTGTTCGCCCATCTAAGGAAGCATTTGTAAACAGCCCCATACCCACATTTGCATTTACAGAATATACACCGGGACTATACTCTCCACCTCTAGGGTTAATGCGCCCTCTTATATGCCTACAATAACATTCAAACATGAATTTAAATAAATCATCTGCGTAATCATCATCATTCCCATAATGATGAACTTTTGTGCTATTGACTAAAGCATATAGTTTATCGTGTCCTACCCAATTGTCTTTTACTGCCTGCAGTAATTCGGCTCCTGTATATTTCTTTTCATCAAACATCAGCTGTTTGATGGTTGCTAAAGAATCTGCACAAGTAGCGATTCCACTCGCCTGAGGTCCTGTTCCATTATACTTTGCACCTCCTGCTGTTACATCTACACCCTTTGCAATACAATCTGTGTATAGGGCAGATAAATAAGGAAGGGGCTTTAACTCTCTATGTGCATTATCAATAATATTAAGGCTACTACACATTTGATCGGTCCAATATTCAAATTGCTTATCTACACTTTCTAATACTTCCTCAAAGCTTGTATAAGTTAGGAGACTTCCAGTATCTGGCCCCAATGGAATATCAGGTTTATCTAGGGTTCTACCTCCATTGATTACCATTTCCATCATCTTTGCAGTGTTCACGTATGCCGCATCATGCCATCCGTATTCCTTACCTGGTAAACTTGGTTCTACACAACCAATCACTGCATAATCTCTGGCTTCTTCTAATGACATCCCTTTTCTTTGCATTGCTTTGATTGCAGGAACGTCATTAAAAAGTTTCGGATGTCCATAACCAGCTCTGATACATTCGATAGCTTTTACCTTTAGTTCATAAGGAGTTTGTTCATGCATTCTTACACAAACCCAAGGATTCATCATACGAGTATGCGCAGAAGCTTCTAGCATCAGCATTGTTAAATCATTTGTGGCATCTGTACCATCTGGTAACAAACCACCTATGGTTAAACTTTCTCCTCCAAAGCCTCTTCCATTACGGACAATTACAGTTCCTTTGTCTTTTAATTTTGTAGGATTATTCATTTTTACATACAAAACTTCTATAAGTTCTAGGGCAAAATCTTTAGTAATTCCCCCTTGCCCTATATCCCCTTCATAGAATGGATAAAGCCATTGATCCATTCTACCATAGGAAATAGAATGCCCATTTCCCTCTATTTGAATCAAAGTAGTCGCAAAGTTAAATAATTGCAAGGCTTGCCAGAAGGTTTTAGGCGTGCCACCTGAAATTTCTTTGCAGTTAGCTGCCATCCTTTCTAATTCTTTTTTTCTATTTCCTTCTGCCGCTTTTTCTGCCATTTCTTCTGCTAAAGCTGCGTAGCGAAGAATATATTTCTTAGTTGCTTCTAATGAAATAAGAATGGCTTGGTAGAAATCTCTTTTGTCTGCATAATCAGGATCCCTTTTATTAAGAGCCATAAAAGCCTCTGTGGTTTCTTTGATTAAACCATCATAGCCTACTTCCATTAATTTCTTATAATCTACTGCTAGGTGACCAACTCCTGCATAATGATATACATTGGTCTGAAATATTTTTTCTCCTAGTTGGGAACCTTTGGTTTGTTCCACTTCCAATCTGGAATTCACCAAGTCTTCAATGGTCTTTCCCTTCCAATATTTACAGAGTTCTACAATCTCTTTTCTTTCTTCATCATTTCTAATATAAAATTGATCATTTGCTCTTTCTTCAAAAGGCGAATGTAAAATTTCATCTATAATCCAATTTGCTGAAAACTCTGGATAAATCGGAGATGCTTTGGCTGGAGCTGCTATTTCCCCTAAAATCAAATCTTCTTCATAAATATGAAGTTTTGTATGTAGTAAAACAGCTTCAAAAGCATAGGCACATTTTAATATTCTAGTTTTGTTTTCATGCGTTTGATATGCCTTAGTTACAAGCCTTAGTCTCTCTACATCAATTTCATAGGGTCTATCTAAAAACTTTTGTCTCAATCGATTAATTCTTCCATATGGTGACCAATCTTCATGATTTACTTGATATCCTAATCCATAGATATGATCGTATGTATCATTCCCGCATGCTGTTGTGTGAATCTGATTCATATTTTTTCACCCTTTCTTTCACTATTCTCTATTCTTTTTCTCGAGTACCAACTAAGCAATAAATACCTTTCTCATTCAAATATTTTGCTATTTTATTTACTTTGATTTGAAAGGATTTTCGATGGAAGTGAATTCCCTTCATTTTGTACTCTAGTCCTAGGGCTTCGTATTTCTCTTCTCCTAATCTCATAAAGCTTAAGAGCTGAAGAACTCGGATTCTTCCCTTTAATTTTGTTATGATAAAGTTAGCAGTTGCTTCTATATTATCCATCGTATCATTTACGTTAGGAATCACTGGAATTCTAAGGATAATTTCATGGGTACGCTTAGATAGTTTTTCTAAATTAGATAGCACCAACTCATTCCCTACACCGGTATACTTTTTATGTGTAAAAGAATCCATATGCTTGATATCTACGATAAAGATATCCGTATAGGGAATTAACTTTTCTACATTCTCCCACGAAGAATAAAGTGTGGTTTCAAAGCAGGTATTAACTCCCTGATTCTTGCACTCTTGAAACAACTCTGCTACAAAGTCACTTTGCAAAAGAGGCTCTCCTCCTGAAATCGTTACCCCGCCATTAGAACGATCATAGTAGCCCTTATCCCTTAGAATGATGTCCATACACTCAGATACGGACATCTCAGTTCCCCAAAGCTTGATTGCTTCCGATGGGCACTCTTCTACACAGGCCATACATCGATTACATTTCTTACGATCTATGGCTATCAATTTTCCTCTACTATATGCTAATGCTTCCTCTTCTAAGCAAGTCTCAAAGCAGGAACCACATTTATTTTTTGAGATACACTTCTTTCTAAAAACCCCAATTTCTACTTCTCTAGACCAACTCTCTGGATTAGAACACCACTCACATCTAAGAGGACAACCTTTTAGAAATAATTCTGTTCTTAGCCCAGGTCCATCGTGTATTGTAAATCTCTGAACATCAAAGATTAGTCCATTTTGTGACAATTGCCTTCCTCCTAACTTGCTAACAAAGATACAAAAGTGCTAATACTTGAACGTATTAGCACTTAAATTTAGACCTGATTGCCTCCTACATTGAAAAATAGCTCGTTTACAACAATAGCTACTCCTCCAATAAAAGAGTGCTTATTCAATAGTTCACTTTTCATAATACATTCCTCTGTAAAAGTCTTATCGTAGTGATGTCCATATTGCAAAAATTTGTTTATGATATCTTCTCTTTGAAACATGGTACCTAAGATAACAATTTTATCAGGTGAAAGCATGGTAAAGGCGTTTACAGCTGTAAGTGCAATTTTATCGATTGCCTTTAATAATACTTCCTCTACATAGTCATCCATATCAGAATGTTGTGCTTTGATATACTCTAGAAGATATTTATCAATTTGTTTTAAATCTCCCTTTGTCTTTTCAAATAAGATAGGTGTTGCATCTTCTGAATAGATTCTTCTTATACTATTAACCATGGAAGAAAAAGATGCACTCACCTCTAGACAACCTTTCTTTCCACACTTACAACGATCCCCATCTGGATCTAGTATAAAGTGTCCAATCTCTGCTACACGACTATGTCTGCCATCATAAACCTCTCCGTTTATGACAATGGCCGAACCAACTCCTGGATACCATTTAAGGAATAATAGCTCTTGGTATTTTCTTCCAAGCCCATAAATAATTTCTGCTTGTGCAAAAGCTTTCATATTATTTTCTACGATAACATGGACTGGCATTTCTTGTTGAATCATACGCTTAATTTCAACAAGTTCATCCCATATTCCATAAGCTTGAATACTCTCACCTTGCTCTCTGTCTACAATTCCTCTCACAGATACTCCTAAGCCTAGAAGATTGTCATAGGCAATGGAGTTATCTTTTATGAGCTTTTTACACACATCTACGATCAGGTGAATAAATGCTTGTGGCTCTATTTCATTGTTGGTATCTATTTTCTCTTGTGCTACTAAACACCCCTTAAGATTGGTAACCGCAATGTACGTTACGTATCTTTCGATGGACACACTACAAATCATCTTGCTATCATAATTGATATCGATTAGTATTTTCTTTCTACCTACTCTTGACTCTTCGATTGCTTCCCCTTGTTCTATGATAATATTCTCCTCTATCATCTCCGTACAAAGTTGTGTCACTGAGGCTGAAGTTAGATTTACTGCAGTTGCAATATCCTTTCTTGACATAGCTCCATTATCATTTAGTAATTTTAAAATAGCCTTCCTGTTTTTTAATTTTACACCTTCTAAATTTATACTTTTTGTCAAAATCACACCTCCCAACACGCTACTCGAATTTAATTAAATCTTTTAATAAATTATACCATGATTCAATTGAAAATCAATCAATAATACGTAGTTTTGCACTGCTATTTAATATATAATGACTGGAATTTGAAGCATTTTACCTAAAATTTCTATTTCGCTCACAATATCATCATAAGCAACTACAAAATGTGGTTCCCATCCGTCACAAACACTGTTTACAACAATGTCTTTTGAACTACCTAAAGTTTCTACAACTACAGAAGTTCCTTCAAATTGTTTTGGCTTCTCTAAAATTTTTCCTTTTGCAACGAAAATTCTAAACTTGCCATCTCCATCTTGACCAATTCTAAAAATAGTCGCTTTTTCTGCTGGTTTACATGCAAAGTCCATTACAGGTCCAAGACGTCTATTTGGATGAACTCCAACGGTTGCTTTTCCACAATGAGCTAATTTACAACTAGCCATTCCGCAATGCCAAAATGTGATTGTATTTTCCCCTTCATCTAAAGATACAGGGTCACCAAAAAATGTAGTCTGACCTGTCAATTTAGCACCAATATACATAGATAATGCACCGTAAGTATCTGCTTCACAACTTGCAGAAACTCCTAAGTCATTTAACATAGATAATACCGTACAGACAGGTGTTCCAAAAGAAGTAAAGAAATCAGGCCAGCATCTAGATGCAATTGCCCCCACATTATTCTTAGTTACATATTCACTGTAAGCTTTAAATAATCTAGAAAAATCTTTCAAATTCTTCTCTGCTATATGCTCATATGTGGTACAGCTAGCTTTGAACTTTTCAAAGTACTCTTCACACTCTTCTTCTGTATATGCTTTCGCTACATCGATAAGTTCTCTTGCTTCGATTGCTTCTAACGTTGCACCAAAGACTTTTGCCATATCAATATCTAATGCTCTACCAAAGCCAAAGCCTTGTGGAGTTTGACCAATCGCTGTTACTTTTAACCCTTTTAAGTCATATTTCACCTGAGCTGCTTTAATGGTTGCTGTTACCTTGTTAATTACCTCATCTTCGGTTGCTGCACCAAAAATATATTCAAAATTCTTTCCTCTAAAATGCATCAATGCATTTGCTGCTGAATAAGCACCTGTTAAAGAATTTAGTCGTAAGCGTCCTCCATCAATGATAGGCTCTCTTAAGGTCCAAAGAAGTACGGGACAGTCAAATCGCTTTAATACTTGTGTGATATATTCTGCATTGGCAAAGGTTGTATTTTGTACAATCAATAACTGTGGATCTTCTAGGGTATCTAAAAACCCTAGTAATTTATCAACCGTTGTTAATACTTCGGTAGGAGCAGCGAAATGCTCTGTTACACTTTGAATTAACTCAACAGATTTATTTAATTCAATCAAGGCTAATTCTTGATTAAAAGTTGGAACTCCAATTGGTATATATGCTATGTTAAATTGACTCATTTTTTCCTCCATATTGATACATTAAAAATTTAAACTCTCATTGATTTGTGTAAATATGACACCTAGTGCATAAGCTCCTGCATCTGGATGACCTAAACTTCTCTCTCCAACCGTTCCGGCGCGGCCCATACGAGCTACGATTTCTTCTGTTTTCTTTGCGCCAACGACAGCTGCTTTTGCAGCATTTTCGAATGCAGTTTTGATATCTTTACAAGAATCATTTATCAAACTTTCACTAAATGGAGCTAAAGCATCCACTAAGGTTTTATCTCCAACTACAGCTCCACGTCCAAAAGAACGTTCTCCTGTTTTTTGTACACCTTCTAAAGCCGCTGCTATCATGTTTGCAAATTCTGTTAAAGAAAGTTCTGTTTTCTCTCCCACTTGCTTAGAGGCTGCTCTAAATGCAGATCCCCAAATAGGTCCAGATGCTCCACCACAATTTTCCATAATAATCATAGAGCATTCTCCTAGAAATTCTCCAATGTTTTCTGTAGTTTTTAGATGCTTCCAATCTTCTTTTACTTTTCTAAAACCTTTTGCAACACTCATACCAAAATCGCCATCGCCTGCAAATGAATCTAATTCACAAAATGGAACTTCATTTTCAATGATGATTTGACCCATTTTATCTACCATATATTTTATCTGACTTAAGGTAATATGATCTCCCATGTTATGATCTGTTTCTGTCATCTTATATTCGAAGTTATCAACATCTACTGTACTCTCTAGTGGAACGAAATTTGCAATGCTTTCACCAGTTACATGGAACGCTGGAGTTTCACAAGGGGCATCTAAGAGTTCCTTTAATTCGTCATTCATTTTCATAAACGTAATCGATGCACCTAGCATATCAATAGAGGTCATATAGTTTCCTACAAAAATACGATATACTTTTAATCCTCTCGCCGATACCTCATTCAAAATATCATTGGTTAATAAATATAATTCCATCAAAGGTGTAGAACCAAAACCATTGATTAAGATGGTAATCTCATCATTTTCTACCAGATTTTTACTGTTTGAAAGATCATCTACCATTTTTTTTGCAAGTTTTGCTGCAGAAATTGATTTTTCTCGCTTGATCCCTGGTTCTCCATGAATCCCAACACCATATTCCATTTCATCTTCTGCTATTTCAAAAGTCGGAGTTCCTTTTGCTGGAACGGTACAGGAGCTAAATGCAAAACCAATACTTGCTATATGATCAATTGCATTTTGTGCTGCTGCCTTTACTTCCTCTAGGCTAGCTCCTGACTCTGCTTTTGCTCCTGCTACTTTATGCACTAACACAGTACCCGCTACTCCACGTTTTCCAACGGTATATAAGCTGTCTTCTACTGCTATATCGTCATCAACTTTTACATAGTCTACGGTAATCCCATCTTCTGATGCTAGATATGCTGCGTTTTTGAAATTCATCATATCTCCACTATAGTTTTTAATAATTAGTAGAGTCCCTTTATCGCTAGCGGTAGCTTCAATCCCTTTGTATATTTGAATTTGTGAAGGAGAGGCAAATACATCTCCACACACTGCACAATCAATCATACCTTTTCCAATAAATCCAGCATGGGCTGGTTCATGTCCTGAACCGCCACCGGAAATAAGGGTAACTTTATTTTTATTAATATCCTTTTTCTTGATTACTTTAAACTTTCTAATAAGCTCAAGTTCTGGATGTGCTGAAACTAGACCATTGCACATTTCAAGAACTAAATTTTCTGGTTTATTGATAATTTTCTTCATGCTATGCTCCTTTGTATGCTTTTCCAATTGCATCTGCTGTTTTAATGGCTGCCATAACAGCTTCCACTGTAATTGGGAATGGCATGGAATGTACCGATTCTTCTGGGATACAAGATTTTTCTGCTACTTCTCTTAATTCTTCATCCGTAATGCTTGAAACACCAATATCTTCTAAACAGATTGGTAAACCGATGGAAACACAAAAGTCTAATACTTCATATAATTCTTCTTCTGGCGCATTTTCTAATACTAATTGTGCTAGCGTACCAAAGGCAACTTTTTCTCCATGGAAATATTTATGAGTTCCTTCTAATATAGTTAAACCATCATGAATGGCATGGGCACCTGCAAGACCACCACTCTCAAATCCTAAACCTGATAGTAAAATATTTGCTTCCACAATATTTTCTAAGGCTTGTGTTACCACTTTTGCATCATTTGATTGCTTTGCTTTTACTCCATCTGCGAGTAAGGTCTCATAGCATAATGTCGCCAAAGCTAATGCTGTTTTGGTACTAAATGCTTTATCACAAACGCCTTCTCTTGCACCACATGGTAGACCTGCGTTGACATTTGCATAGGCTGCCGATGTTGCTCTTGCTTCAAAATAAGTAGATAATGCATCTCCCATACCAGAAACTAAAAATCTTGTTGGGGCATTTGCAATTACTGTAGTATCAATCAATACAACGGAAGGACTTTGTTTAAAATAAGCATAATCATCAAATGCTCCATCATCGGTATACAATACAGCAGAATGGCTTGTTGGTGCATCGGTTGCTGCAATGGTAGGAACAATGATTAAGTTTCCACCTTCTGCCACACACTTTGCGGTATCGATTGCTTTTCCACCGCCAAGACCTATAATACAGTCACAATTCTTCTCTTTTGCAATCCCTTGTAACCTAGCTACTTCATTTCTTGAACATTCTCCACCAAAGTTACTTTCTACGAAAGTTACTTGGAACTTTTCCGAAGTTGAATCTAATTGTTTTTTCACACGAGCTACATCGTCTTTATGTGCTATTAATAATGCTGATTTACCAAATGTTGTAATAAAATAACCTAAATTTAATAATTCGTTCTCCCCTTGAACGTATTTTGATGGGCAAATAAAAGCTTTTCTCATGAACTTAACTCCTTTTCTTCTAACTAAATAATGTGATACCTGAAATAATTAATAATACATATGTAATTTTCATAAATAATTCTTGACTCATTTTGTGATATAAAATAGTACCTAACTTCATCCCAATAAATAAAAAGGGAATGGAAATCAACTGCCACTTTATCAGTTCTAAATCAAAGAGACCTAATCGAATGTCATCAAAAAGCAACATAGAATTCAAAAAAATCCAAACCGTTGAGATGGTGGCTCTAAACTCTGTCTTATCTTTGATGATTTTGGATAGATATCCCACAAGAAAGGTACCTCCTGAAACAAAAATTCCATGTACAATTCCTGCAAATATAAGCAATCCATTGGCTTTTAGTAGATTTGGTTTTTGCTCTTGTTCTACTACCTTTTTCTTAAAAAATAGCCCTTTGATTCCTAAGTAGATCACAAATATTCCTAAGAATATTTCTAGTAGCTGCCTTTGACTTGCAAAAAAATCTTTGATAAAAATACCACCAATAATTCCTGCTGTCATAATCAACACAATTTTCTTTAATTCTTTCCAATTGACAGATTTTCTGTTTCCCAAGAAAACATAAATCCCAGATAGTAAGCCAAGAACATTTAAAATTGGCTTTCCCACATCATACCCTACTAGTACAATTGCGAAGGGCATTGCAAGAAGTGTTCCTGCAAAGCCCGTGATTCCTTGTACAATGTTTGACAACAAAATAACCACTAAAAATAGTATATATTCCACGTCTTATACTCCATATTTCTTAGTTACACTGGCAAATAATTCACTGTAAGGAGAATTCTTCTTATAAAATACTGCTGGAACTCCAATCGGTGCTTCTACCTCATACTCACCTTTCGTATATTCTTTTCCTGTGAATAGGTGAATCCAAGTATCGTCTGGTAAATATACATTCCAAGTATCTTTATTTGCCTCATGAACAGGTGCCACTAAAACATCATTTCCTAACAAATATTGATATTGCATTGCATATGCTTTTTCGTCATCGCTATAATGAACAAAGAGCGGACGCTGAACGGCAATACCTTCTTTTGCGTTTAATGTAACCATATCTTTTGTATATGGGCTAATCATAGTATAAATATCAACAAATTTTGAAAGGTGCTTCATCGTATCTTCGCTATCATAATATTGGAAATTTGTAGATGGTCGATTTCCCTCATGTGTTCTCATGACAGGAGTAAAAGCTGACATTTCTGTCCATCGTTCAAACAATTCGGCATCTCTTGTATTGTCATATAAAGAAGTGTAGCCACCGATATCACTGTGGGAAAGTCCACAACCGCTCATCCCCGCCGAAAGTGCTGCTGGTATGGTAGAAGCTAAGCCATCATGCAAACTAAAGTCAACGGATTGATCTCCTGCCCAAAGCAATGGACAATACTTTCCAGATTTTGCACCACCTGCACGCATAAAATAAACAATATCTCCTAGTCTGCCACTTTCTTTTACTGCATCATAGTTACATTTTGCCCATAGGACAGGCCAGTTATTATGCTCAATCATGGCATCTCTTCCACTATGTAATACAATATCATCCGTTGGTAGGTATTCGCCAAAATCAGCCATCCAACCATCGATTCCTATGTTGATCGAGTGCTTAATAATAACTTCATCTTTAAACCACTGGTATGCTTCTGGGTTGGTAAGATCTACCACTCCACAATCAAATTCACCAAAGTCAACTAAATACTCAGATCCATCGTGCTTTTTGGCAAAATATCCTTTTTCTAATCCTTCTTGATACAATACCCCATCATTTACTAAATATGGATTGATATATCCTAAGAATTTAATGTCTCTTGCATGTAGTTCTTCTATTTTTTGTGGTAAGTCTGGATACATATTTTGATGGTATTTCCAATCCCATTGCAAACGCAAGCCAAAAGAAGTTTCACGTTTTCCACACCAGTCTTGGCACCATATTCCAGCTACCTTAACTCCATTTTCCAAAGTTCTATCTAATAATTCAAAGGAACGTTCATTTCCACCTTGAAGCCCTAACACTAGTCCCTTATAAATCCAATCCGGCAACTCTGGCTGGCGACCAAATAAACCTGTAACCCTTTTGTACATATCTAGATAATCATCAGCTGCCTCAATTCTAATATTGCTTGGCACTTCCCAAACTTCGATTTCTGTAAAATCATTGTTTTTAAAGTTAAAGTCCGAATAAGCGGTAGAATCAACATGTAAGAAATACATATTAGAAGAGATATACGTAGGTTGTGGAAAATTTGTATTGTAGTAATCTCCTCCAGCTTGACTATCTACATCGGACTTCCATGTGATATATGTTGATTTATCACGACCTACACCAGGTTCTGATGTAAACACTGGGAAGTTTCTCCCTTTTAGATTTAAATAAGACATTTGCTCCCCTAAGCCAAAAATCTTTTCTTCTGCTGAAGAATTGCTTCTAATCCAAAAGCGATTGATGGATTTGTCTAAGGTTTCAAAATCAATATTTAGTACATCAGCTTCTATCGAAAAAGTTGCTTTAATTTTTTCATCGAAGTTTACAACATACTGATTTGCTTCCTGAGTCACTTCCTTTATATTTAACTTATATCTTTCCATCACATAATCAGAAATATTAAAGTTCCCT
>CAYJHO010000059.1:0-14329 GCA_964369945.1 uncultured Lachnospiraceae bacterium | reverse complement strand
ATAAAGCAAAATATTAAGTAAATCTTCAGAATCACTTAAAAAGAATTAAAAGATTATTTGTTAATCTGTTAGAGTAACGAAAAGGATGGATTCATGAGGGAGGATTTAAATTATGAAAAGAAGAATGGTAAGTTTGTTATTGCTAGGATGTTTAGTTGTAAGTAGTGTAGCTTGTCAAAACAGTGTAGATGATGAAACAGCAAGTAGTGTGGTAGATGGAAGTTTACCAGAGGAAGTCAAGTCAGAATTTCTCTATGTACCAGAATTTCAGATAATAGAGTATGGAGAAGATACGTATTATGTTGCAGAGGGAATATTTGGGAACTATTATGGAGCTGTAGGGAATCAATATGATGAAGCAAGTGGAGAAAACAGAAACTTTATTCAACTTGTAGATATAGAAACTAAAGCTACAAGTGAAATTGAGCTCGGTGATTTATTGGATGGAGCATATGTAGAAAGAATGTATATAAAGGAAGATGGGAATATCCAACTTCTTGTAAATGAATATCAACAAGCACAAGGAGAGGGGGAAATTGTTTCCTTGATTTCACTAGATGCAACAGGGACAATCCAGTCTAAGGTAGATATATCAGAGTTAGTTCATAAGATTCAAGAAGAAAATGGTTATGCCCATATTTCTGAAATGGTTGTAGATGAAAATGGAAACACTTATCTTGCAATTGAACAATACCTAGTAGGGTTGGATGTAAATGGTGTAGAACTGTTTCAATTGACTAGCAGTGATTGGATTAATAGTATGGGCTTATCCAAAGAAGGAAATTTGTACTATACGAGTTATGCAGATCAGCCAACGATTTCCTTTGTAAATAAAGAAACTGGAGAAGTAGAAAGTACTTATGCAGATGATTATTTCTCTAACCTCGGAAATGGTGTAAGTATAGAAGGTGATTTATTGACCTATTCGGATGGTTCTAGCTGCTATAGCTATAACTTTGAAACAAAGGAAAACAGCTTATTGTTTCAGTGGATGGAAAGTGATATCTTTGGACACAACATTCGGGATATGGTAGTAAAGGATGAACATACCATCTATGCCTTGGAAGAAAATTATGAGGCAGGGGAAAATAATTTAATCACGCTAAGGAAAACAGAGCGTTCTATGGTAGAAGAGAAAGAAATTTTAACACTTGCCACCTTAAATTTATCTACAGATTTAGAAGCAGAAATAGTTTCGTTTAATAAAAGTAATGAGAACTATCGTATTACAGTGAAAGAATATATTGATGAAACTAGCTTATATTCAGGAGATGCTTCTCAAGCTTTGTTGATGTTAGAAGAAGCAACCAATCGTATGATTCTAGATTTATCCAGTACAACAGCCCCTGATTTAGTTGCTATAGAGCCAAGTTTACCTACCAGTCAAAGTATTGTAGATTCAGGAGCCTTAGTAGATTTAACTCCTTATTTAGGAGAAGTTGGATATACAGAAGATGATTTTGTGGATGGTTTATACGATAAATTATTGCAGGATGGAAAATTATATTATATCCCTGATACCTTTGCGCTTATGACAATGTTTGCAGATGCAAGTGTAGTAGGGAATGAATCAGGCTGGTCGATAGCAGAAGCAGTTGCCATAGCAAATGAATTACCAGAAGGTATGGAATTTATGGAATATGCTACCAAACAAAGTATGTTAGAAACTTTTATTAGTATTAGCTATGATAGCTTTATTGATGAAAATAGCGGAACTGCAAGTTATGATAGTGAGGAGTTTCGCGCACTACTCAGTCTAGCCAATAGTTTTCCAGAGGATTATACAGGAGATTATTCAGGGAAAGAAATCATGATACAAGAAGGAAAACTTCTCTTATATGATAATGTATTCTATGAAATTACAGATTATCAAGTCATAGATGCTGTTTTCGCTGATACCGCCTATACTGCCATTGGCTTTCCAGGTGTAGCTGGTAATGGGGCTGTACTGACTACAAATGGTGATTCCGTTGCCGTTACTAGTAATTCAAAGGATATCCAGGCAGCAGTAGATTTTGTAGTTAGTTTATTAGGAGATGATAATCTAGATTATGGCTATAGTTTCGGATTCCCAGTATTACAAAATGCTTATGATGAAGTGATAGAAAAGGATATGACACCGTATTATATGACCGATAAAGATGGAGAATATATCTTAGATGAAAATGGAAATCGTATCGAAGATTCTAGTGGTGGTATAGGAATGAACGGATTTGAGGTAACATACTATGCAGCCAAACAAGAGGAAGTAGATGCCTTTGAAAACTTACTAAAAGGGGCCGAAACTGTTTCCTTTCAAACCGATAGAACTATTTACAACATTATTACAGAAGAAGCAGGAAGTTACTTTAGTGGACAAAAGACCTTAGATGAGGTAGTAGAAGTGATTCAAAATCGTGTCACACTCTATTTAAACGAAAATAATTAAAGAAAGAAGAAGTTGTTGAAATCTGCTAGGAAATCAACAACTTCTTTCTTTATAGTTCTTTTAAATATCTGCTTAAAGCATCTTGCCAAGGAGGTAGAAGTTCAAAGCCGTTTTGAAGCAATTTGCCTTTACTCATTCTACTATTTGAAGGGCGTTTTGCTTTAGTAGGATAGGTACTAGCAGGAACAGGGCTCACTTCAATATGAGTTAGTCCCGCTTGCTTGAAGATCTCAACGGCAAATTCATACCAACTGCAAAGACCTTCATTTGAAGCATGGTAAGTTCCATATTGGTTCGTTTGTATCATGGAAACTAGTAGTTTGGCTAAATCATAGGTGTAGGTAGGTGAGCCGATTTGGTCATCTACTACAGTTAGCTTGTCTCTAGTTTTTCCAAGTTCTAACATGGTTTTAATAAAGTTTTTACCATTGATACCAAAGACCCAAGAGATCCTTACAATGAAATAGTTTTCCAAGAGCTCTTCTACAAAAACTTCTCCCTCATATTTAGTTTGGCCATAAATATTTAAAGGGTTTCTTTGGTCATCGGGTAACCATTCCTTGCTTCCTTCTCCATCAAATACATAGTCAGTACTTAAATATAGCATTTTAGCTTGGTATTGTTTGCAGTGCTCAGCAATATATTTGGTTCCAGTAGCATTGATTTCGCGACATAAATCAATATGGTCTTCAGCGGCGTCCACAGCAGTATAGGCAGCACAATGAATAACAGCTTCTGGTTTATGAAGAGCAAAAGTAGCCTCAACAGAGTACTTTTTAGTGATATCCATTTCTTCAATATCAACACCAATAGCATTGTGACCTAATCGTTCGAGTTCCTTTACAACGTCATAACCAAGTTGGCCTTTGACCCCTGTTACTAATACTTTCATAGATTCCTCCATTCAAACTTTAGAATTAAGCACGTCCCTTATCTACGTACATTTTTTGAAAATAGTTTTCGTATTCTCCACTCAAAATATTCTTCCACCAAGTTTTGTTGTCTAAATACCATTGAATGGTAGATTTGATACCATCATCAAAATTAGTTTCTGGTAACCAACCAAGTTCTGTATGAATCTTAGTAGGATCAATGGCATAACGCATATCATGTCCTGGGCGGTCTGTTACATAAGTGATTAGACTTTCTGGTTTGTCTAAAAGTTGTAAGATGGTCTTAACTACTTCTAAGTTTGTTCTCTCATTGTGTCCACCAACATTATATACCTCACCGATACGTCCTTTACGCATAACCAAATCGATGGCAGAGCAGTGATCTTTTACATAAAGCCAATCACGTACGTTTTCTCCATGGCCATAAACAGGAAGTTGTTCGTCTGCTAAAGCACGTGCAATCATCAGTGGAATCAATTTCTCAGGGAAATGATATGGTCCATAGTTATTAGAACAACGTGTAATGGACACTGGTAATTTAAAGGTTCTATGGTAAGCAAGTACTAATAAATCTGCTCCAGCCTTACTAGAAGAGTAAGGGGAAGAAGTGTGAATTGGAGTTTCTTCGGTAAAGAATAGTTCCGGCTGGTCTAGTGGTAAATCTCCATATACTTCATCTGTAGATACTTGGTGAAAACGTTGGATACCATATTTACGGCAAGCATCCATTAATACTTGAGTTCCCATAATATTGGTCTTTAAGAAAATTTCAGGATTTTCAATGGAGCGATCCACATGAGATTCTGCAGCAAAGTTTACAACAATATCTGGCTTAGTACGCTCAAATAAATCGAATACAAAATCGCGATCTGCGATATCCCCCTTTACAAATTCAAAATTAGGGTTTTTCATGGCTTCTTCTAAAGTTTCTAAGTTTCCAGCATAAGTTAAGGCATCAAGGCAGATGATTTTATCTTCTGGATGTTGTTCTAGTTCATAATAAACAAAGTTTGCACCGATAAAACCTGCGCCACCAGTTACAATAATATTCATAATAATATTTCTCCTTTTGGATGTTTTTATTTAGTATAGTGGGTTACGTAACGTCATGCGCAAGAGGAAAGTGAAAAAATATTAGAGGAAAAACTTCACCTTTTAAGTTTTTTATGTTATTCTAATTGCATAGAAATTTAAAAGTATTTAAATCATCGGTATGGAGGAATAAAATGAATAAGTATATTAGTAAATCAAATAAGGGTTTTACGCTGGTTGAATTAATTATAGTAGTAGCAGTCATTGCAATTTTAGCAGGAGTTCTTGCACCACAATATTTACAATATGTAGAGCGTTCCCGTGAATCAAACGATTTACAAGTAGCTACCAATTTGATAAAAGCAGCAACTATTGCAGCAGCAGATCCTAGAAGTAATGTAGTGCCTGGAACCATTCTAGAAATAGCTTGGATTACAAGTACCTCTAGAGGCAGCTATGAAAATTGGATTCTAGTTCGTGATGCAGGACATTCTAGTTCAGGAGGCAGAACATCTGCACTTATAGATTATTCTACCTATCAACCTAAAATGATAGGTCTTGACGTGATAGGAGATATACAAAAAAATGTACTTGGTATTATGGGAATAGAGATATTGGACAATGGTTCGGAATATTATGGTATATTTGATGAAGCTCAGTCTGCAGTAGCGAAGTCGAATAGTTTTGTATTCCATTTGGATACAACAACAGGCCAAGTGGCACTTGCTCATGGAAAAAATGATGGAATTGTAAATATTTGGATCGATGAGATCGGTGTGGATTTGATACCACATCCATAAAGAAATGATAAAAGCCTACAGTGTGAATCTTAGATCTACACTGCAGGCTTTTTCTAGCTTTAATTCGCTGTATTTTCACAAATAAAGGCACCAGCTTCTTTGGTAATAGAAAAGGGCTTTTTTCTTAAAGTCCGTTCTATCAGCTGTCTAAAACTTTCTATCTTAGGTAGAATATAGTCATTTTGATTTCCATGACAAGATAAGATATATTGAAGTAATAAGTCTGTATCGGAAACCTCTAAGCTATCTTCATAGTACTTTACCTCTACCTTAGAAAAGAATGCTTCTAGTTCTTGTGCCCCGTTATGTAATCCAAAGATGTCATATAGATTGTCGTTAGAAAGTACAATGGCAGGGTTAAACTTTTGTACTAAATCTGTAATTTCCTTCATATGTTTTGGACCATAGGTAGAAGCAATAAAAACACCTTGCTTCTTCAAAACTCTTGCAATTTCATGATAAGCTTTCTCTCTTTCTTCTACATAAAAGAGAAGATGATTTCCAATTACAACATCGAAACTTTGATCTACAAAAGGAAGGGATCTACAATCACATACAATATATTCTGTAGTAGTAGGTAAAAGTGATTGTAACTGTGCTTTGGTTTCTGCTAGTAAATTCTCTGAAAGATCACTAAGCGTTAGTTGTAAATGGGAAGGTAATCTAGAGAGATTTTCTTGCCATAAGGCACCACTTCCACAGCCAATTTCAAGTACACGTAGCTTTGGTTTGTTGGGAAGACAATCAAAAAGGAAAGGAAACCAACCATAGGAATTGGTAGAACACAGTCTATGAAGTTCAATTCTAGCATTGATGTTTTGATTCGTTTTATATTGCTCCTTTATAATTTGGTCATTGGTGGATAGATGTACTAATTTTGAAATATGTTCCATATTAATTTCATCATGGTCTTTTAGATAGTGTAATGTCTCAGTTAGTGCAAGTTCCATTAATTCCAAATGCTTTTTCTGCATGGAAATAAGAGAAAGCTGGGTATTAAGAGAGTGTTCTAAACTAGCTTTGTGGTGGGAACTTAGTGTCATAGCCTTGATTTCTTCTAAGGAAAAACCAAGTAATTTAAAGGCTAATATTTGTTGTAATTTAGCAAAATCATCATTGGTATAGAAGCGACGATTGCAATCATCCACTAAGCTAGGCTTGAGTAAGCCAATATTATCATAGTAACGAATGGTTCTAAGGGATACCTTGGCTTTTTTTGCGAAGGCTCCACTACTGATATATTCCATAAGGGATCCTTTCTACTTAAGAGCGTTTCATATAGGAAGTATAGTTGTTTTTTTGTAATAATTCTACTGCTTTTAATAATTCCATATCTGTATAGAATTCTACAAAGAGAGCACCGAATTCAGATTCTCTATTATGGATGATATTTAAGTTTTTAATGCTAATGTCAAACTCGGCAAAGAGCGCAGTGATTTCAGCCAAAGAACCGGGTTTATCAGGAATTTCAATCGTAATACTGTGATTCCTTGTGATGGCACCAGATTGATTACTTTCAAAGGAATCGCGATATTCTCTTGAGGTTTCAAACATGTTGTAAATGTTTAAACTATGATTTTCCTCTAGATCCTTTAGAATCTTTTGTAAGGATGCAATATAGCGAGAGAGCATATCTTGTAAATGAGTAGAATTTGATATACAAATCTGCTGCCACATAGTGGCATTGGCAGATGCAATTCTTGTAATATCTTTAAAACCTCCAGCAGCAAAAGTTTTCATTAAATGGTCTTCGGAATCAGAGTCTTTCACTAAATTAACCAAAGAAGAAGCAATGATATGTGGAAGATGACTGATCCCTGCTGTCATGTGGTCATGTCTTTCAAATGGAAGTACGAAAGGTAAAGCCTTAATGGAAGTTACTAAATCATGAAGCAACGTAACATCACTTTCTTTAGCAGAACTTGTAGGTGTTAAGATATAATAGGCATTTTCTAATAAGGAAGACTTAGAATTTACATAACCAAAACGCTCACTACCAGTCATGGGATGGCCTCCTATAAATTGATCCTCTAATCCTAGACTCTCAATCGCTAGATGGATATCCGATTTGACACTTCCTACATCTGTTAAAATAGTATCTTTGGATAGATATGGTGTAAGGGTTTTTAACATCTGCACATTGATTGAAACTGGTGCACATAAAAAGATAATATCTGCTCTACAAAGTTCTTCTGTGATTTCTGTATAAATAGAAGTAGCCACTAAGTCATTTAAGGCAAAGGAAAGGGATTTTAAATCCTTATCGTAAACTTTTATTTTAATATCTGGATGATATTGTCTAAGTGCTCTTGCAATAGAGCCTCCTATCAATCCTAAACCTAGGAAGGAGCAAGTCAATGTATGATTCATAATAACCACCTTTTATTGTATTTATATATACTTTACTAATATATATTATAAAGCATTCTAGGATTCTTTCAACAACTTATGAATTTTAATACAAAATGATTAAAAATAACTTGAAAATTAAGTTAAAATTGTGTAATATATACATAAGCATTCTGAATAAAAATAGAAATGCTATTAAATAATTATAAAAAGTGGAGGTATGGGATATGAAAGTTTATACAACAGACAGTATCAGAAATATTGCATTTTTGGGGCATGGAGGGGCAGGTAAGACTAGTTTGGTAGAGGCTATGGCTTATCTGTCCGGAATAACCAATCGACTTGGTAGCGTAAACGATGCAACATCAATTAGTGATTTCACAAAAGAAGAGCAGAAGAGAAAAATTTCAATCTCTACCTCCTTGATTCCAATGGAATGGAATAATTGTAAAATTAACGTTTTAGATACACCAGGATATTTTGACTTTGTTGGCGAGGCAGAAGAGGCAGTAGGAGCTTGTGACGGGGCTGTTATTGTAGTAAATGGAAAGTCAGGAATTGAAGCAGGTACTAAGAAAGCTTGGGAATTATGTGAGAAATATAATATTCCAAGAATTGTATTTGTAACAAATATGGATTTTGATCATGCTTCTTATAGACAAATCGTAGTAGACTTAAAAGAATTGTATGGAAAGAAAATAGCACCATTCCATTTCCCAATAAGAGAAGATGAGAAATTTGTGGGCTATGTGAATGTAATTAGCAGATCAGGAAATCGTTGGGTTGGAAAAGATGTTGTTCCTTGTGATGTACCTGATTATTGTAAGGAACATCTTGATTTATATAGAGAAACTCTTGTAGAAGCAGTTGCTGAAACGAGTGAAGAGATGATGGATCGATACTTCGAAGGAGAAGAGTTTTCAGAGGCAGAAATTAGAGCTACTTTAAAAGTAGATGTACTAGAAGGTTCTATAGTTCCTATGTTAATGGGTTCTAATATTTCAACACAGGGTGTGTTTACCCTATTGGATGATATTATTAAATATTTACCTAGTCCTGACAAAAAGGGAATAGCAGGAATTAATAGAAAAACAAATGAGATATACGAAGCAAATTATGATTTTTCAAAATCAAAATCAGCTTATATCTTTAAAACAATGGTAGATCCTTATATCGGAAAGTATAGTTTTGTTAAAGTGGGATCTGGAGTGTTAAAGACAGATGACATTCTTTATAATATTGATAAAGATATAGAAGAGAAAATTGGAAAACTATATGTATTACAAGGAAATAAACCGATAGAGGTTCCAGAATTACATGCAGGAGACATTGGTGCGATTGCAAAAGTAACTGGAGCAAGAACAGGGAATTCCTTGGCAACAAAAGCAGTGCCAATACAATATGGAAAAGCGGAGATATCTACTCCATATACATATAAGGCATATACTGCTAAAGAACAAGCAGATATTGACAAATTAGCACAAGCATTACAAAAGATTTGCCATGAAGATCAAACGCTAAAGCATATCAATGATGCAGAAAACCATCAAATGTTACTATATGGAATAGGTGATTTGCATTTAGATGTTGTGGTTAGTAAATTAAGCAGTGAATATAAAGTGAATGTAGAATTATCAAAACCAAAAGTTGCATTTAGAGAAACGATTCGAAAGCAAGCGGATGTAGAATTTAAGTATAAGAAACAATCTGGTGGACATGGTCAATATGGTCATGTAAAGATGAAGTTTTCTAGCTCGGGAGATTTAGATACTCCTTATGTATTTACGCAAGAGGTAGTAGGTGGAGCTGTTCCTAGAAATTATTATCCAGCTGTGGATAAGGGCTTGCAAGATTGTTGTTTGAAAGGTCCGTTAGCAGGGTATCCAGTAGTAGGGGTATCTGCAGTATTATATGATGGCTCTTATCATGCAGTAGATTCTTCTGAAATGGCTTTTAAAATGGCAGCAGTTGGAGCCTTCAAAAAAGGATTCATGGAAGCATCTCCAATTCTATTAGAGCCGATTGCTAACTTAAAGGTGGTAGTAGAAGATAACATGACTGGAGATGTCATGGGTGATTTAAATAAGCGAAGAGGCAGAGTATTAGGTATGAACCCAGTGGTAGGGGGCAAAACCGAAATTCAAGCAGATATTCCGATGATGGAACTATATGGATACTCAACTGATTTACGTTCAATGACTGGTGGAATTGGAACCTTCTCTTATGAATTTACTCGTTATGAACAAGCCCCAAGTGATATTTGTGAAAAAGAAATAGAAAGAGCAGCAAAAGAAGAATAAGTTTAAAAGTCTAGAAATCAATGCATAGCTATATGCTTGGCTTCTAGACTTTTTTGCACAAGAGGTAGATATATTTCATAATAAAAAATAAACAATGTAACCATTTTATAAAAGTGTGTAATTTTTATTGACTTTTACTACATTACATTATAAAATTTACTGTAGTAAAGTAGGAATGGAGAATATGATGAATAGTAATTATGATACAACAAAAGATAAGAATAATAAAATTACGATTGATATAGATCATTTATCAGAAATGCTTCATTTAGTATGTACGATATGGGACGATAAGTTGAATCGGATTGATTGCAGCCAAGGAGCTGTTGCGTTATTTGGGTTGTCTAGTAAGCATGAGTACATAACACGTTTTCATGAATTATCTCCTACTTATCAGGGAGATGGAAGTTTATCAGTAGAAAAGATGGATCATATGCTTAATCGAGCTTTGATAGAAGGAAAATGCGTCTTTGAATGGAATCATCATAAACTAAATGGGGAAGTTCTTCCTACAGAAATTACATTAATCCGTGTAAATCAAGGTGAAACCAATGTAATTATTGGATACACCAAGGACTTAGGAGAGGTAATGAAGGCCAAACAAGCAGATTCTAGGATGCGAACGATGTTTGAAACTGTACCCCTATGTTGTAATTGCTGGGATGAAAATTATAATAATATTGATTGTAATCAAGAAGCAGTTAAATTGTTTAATTTAGAGAATAAGCAAGATTATTTAAATAGGTTTATGGAATTATCTCCGACTTATCAGCCAGACGGTAGTTTGTCTTCTGAAAAGGCTAGACATATGATAGAAAAGGCTTTCAAAGAAGGAAAATGCGTCTTTGAATGGATGCACCAGAAATTAACAGGAGAACCTATTCCAGCTGAGATTACATTGATTAAGGATGAGAGTAGCAATACAGTGCTTGGGTATACCTATGATTTAAGAGGAATCCGAGAAGCCGTTGAGAGACTTGATAATATGGAGCAATTAGTAAATTTGGCCAATATGGATTATCTTACCGACTGTTATAATAGAAGAGGGATATCTAAAGTACTAGATAAAGTAAATGATGATTTTTGTGTCATTATGATGGACTTAGATTATTTTAAAAGTATCAATGATAGTTTTGGGCATCGAGCAGGTGACGAGATTTTAATTAACTTTTCCAAGTTATTGAAAAAGAATTGCAGGGCAAGTGATACGGTAATTCGCTATGGTGGAGAAGAGTTTTTGTTGATTTTATTGAATACAAAGCTAGAGTTTGCTATGAAGGTTGCAGAAAAGATATGTGATATAACAAGAACAGAGCTATTCTTGCCAAATGGTGAAACTACTACGGTAAGTATTGGTGTGGCAAAACGAGAAGCTTATGAAAGTGTAGAGGATTGTATTAACCGTGCAGATAGTGCCTTGTATCGTTCGAAAAAAGGTGGCAGAAATAGGGTTAGTCTACATAAGTGAGACGAAAATACTAGTTATGATATAGGAAAATATATTCAGCATTTAGCACTTAGCTAGGTGCTGTTTTACTTGTGTGGAAGTTTGCTAGGAATAGAGCATTGTAAGTAGAAATATGCAGGAAAAATGTAAATTGCAACTAGCAGTTGCGAAAGTTCAAAGGCTTCTTGCTAGAATGAAATCAAGGAAAACTGTAGAATAAGAAAGTAGTTATTAATTGATTTATGAAAAGGAGACAGAAATGATATTAGCACAAAAAATATTGAATTTAAGAAAGAAATACAATTTATCTCAGGAGGAATTAGCAGAGAAGTTGAAAGTATCCAGGCAGTCAGTTTCTAAGTGGGAAAGTGCTTCGAGTATTCCCGATGTTACGAAAATTATAGAAATGGCAAAGATATTTGGAGTATCCACAGATTACCTATTAAGGGAAGATGTAGATATTAGTGAGGTGGCAATAGAGGAAGAGAAAAGTTGTGAAAATATCATAAGTATAGAAATGGCAAATGACTTTATTACGAAATCAAGATTGTTTCAAAAAAATTTGGTCCGCGCAATTGTTTGCTTTATTTTATCGGTATTGCCCGTTGTAAGCATTAGTATTTTAGGGGATGAATCAATGTATGTGGTGGTAGCATTGGCAGGAAGTTTTTTCCTTGTATTAGCAGGTTTGGCCTTAATATTTTTGAATGTGATACCTATTAATAAGTTTAATTATATAGAAGTAGGAAATTTTGAATTATCCTATGGAGTTGGAGATATTTTGAAAGAAAAGGAAGAGTTCTATACCCCAATTTTTTACAAAGGTCTCATTACAGGGATTGGATTGATATTTGTTGCTACTCTTAGTTTGTTAGGAATTGTTTTTGTTTGGGAATCGATAGTTGGAGTAGTGATTGGTTTAAGTGTCTTTGCAATTATCGTATCCATTGGGGTAGGTATTATTGTATATGTTACATCAGGTATTATGAATTATCAAAAGTTGCTAAAAGAGAGAGAATTTTCGGTGGAGGCAAGAGCGAAACACAAAGAAGCTGAGTTGTTTTCTAGTGTTTATTGGCTCTTTGTCATAGGCGGATATTTGGCTTGGAGTTTTCTCTCGCGATCATGGGAGATTACTTGGATTGTATGGCCAGTAGCAGGAGTAGTTTATGCAGCGATAGAAGTGTATTTAATGAAAAAAGAGTAAGGAACGCTAACAATCAAGAAACAAAATTAATAGAAAGAGCAGGTAGGAGTAGGAATACGCTTACTTGCTCTTTTTGATTTCACAGAATCTACACATAATAGTAAGTAAAACTTATTGACTAACTTAGTTAGCTATGATAGAGTTAACTAACGTAGTTAATTACTAATATAGTTAGCTACTAACTGCATTAGCGAATAGGAGGTATTTTAATGGCAAGTAGAGAAGATGTGGAAAGAGCTATGAATTTAATGAATAAAAATAGACCAGAGAAAACATTTCGCGGGATTGACAATCATGATATGGGCTTATTTGCAGTAATGAAATTTTTGCAACAGGCCACAGAAGAGGTACATTCGAAAGATATCAGTCAAGCACTGCAAATAAGTTCTGCTAGAATGGCTATACTGTTGAAAAAGCTAGAAGCGAGAGCGTTTATAAAGAAAACAAACTCAAAGACAGATGCAAGAGTGGTGATTGTAAGCTTAGAAGAACAGGGGTGGCAGTTTATAAAGTCATCGGAAGAAAAGTTTTATGCATTAACAGAGAAAATTTTGGATGAAATAGGAATCGAAGAAATAGAGAGAAGTTTTATTACTTTGAATAAAATAAAAGAAATAGTACATGAGAATATGAGCAATTGCGAGGAGGGTGAACATGCTTAAAATTTTAAAAAATCTTACAAAGAAAGAGATTGGAATGGCACTGATTGTTGTGGTTCTAATCTGTGCTCAAATCTATTTGGATTTGACACTACCTGACTATATGTCAGAAATTACTTTATTGGTACAAAGTCAAGGAAGTGCCATGGAAGATATCTATGTGGCTGGTGGAATGATGCTTGCCTGTGCCTTTGGAAGTTTAGCAATTTCAATTGTGGTTGCTATGGTTGCTGCTAGAATTGCAGCAAACTTTTCTTTTGTAACAAGATCAAAGCTATTTCAAAAGGTAATGGGATTTTCGATGAAAGAAATCAATTCCTTTAGTACACCAAGTTTGATTACAAGGACAACAAATGATATTACGCAGGTACAAATGTTAATTGTGATGGGATTGCAAATGTTAATCAAAGCACCGATTACAGCAGTTTGGGCAATTACTAAAATTGCAAATAAGAACTTGAGTTGGACCATGGTAACGGTAGTAGCTGTACTAGTATTACTTATTATTGTAGGCATTTGTCTTACATTAGCCGTACCAAGATTTCGTAAATTACAGATGCTTACTGATAATATTAACCGTGTTGCGAGAGAACATATCGATGGATTGAATGTAATTAGAGCTTATAATGCGGAGGATTATCAAGGTAGAAAATTCGAAGAAGCAAACAAAGAATTAACAGATACCAATTTATTTACGGCAAGAACCATGTCGTTTTTGATGCCAAGTATACAAATGGTGAGTAATGGATTAATGTTAGCTATCTATTTGGTGGGAGCGGTCTTGATTGCAGAGGCAGCAGCTCCTGATATGTTAATTTTGTTTTCGGATATGGTAGTCTTTTCTTCTTATGCAATGCAGGTTATTTTTGCATTTATGATGTTAGTTTTTGTGTTTATGATTTTACCTAGAGCTAGTGTGGCTGCTAATCGTATCAATGAGGTGATGGAAGAAAAATTAGCCATTGTTGAAGGAAGTAAAACAACAGGATTAGAGGGAAAGCAAGGAGAAGTTGAATTTAGAAATGTAGGATTTAAGTATCCAGATGCAGAAGACTATGTATTAAAAAACATTAGCTTCAAAGCTCATAAAGGTGAGACAGTAGCTTTTATAGGTTCTACTGGTTGTGGAAAGAGTACTGTAGTGAATTTGGTTCCAAGATTTTATGATGCTACAGAAGGTGAGATCTTAGTCAATGGAGTAAATGTAAAAGAAT
>CAYJHO010000058.1:0-14338 GCA_964369945.1 uncultured Lachnospiraceae bacterium | reverse complement strand
TTAGGAGCAACAAAATTAAATAATAATACAATTTTAGGTTCAGTAAACTGTATTTCAGCTAATAGTGAGCATCCAGAAGCAGCAGTTCGTTTGATTGATATCGTTAGTACTGATGAATATGTTAGAGATTTATTCTACTACGGTGTAGAAGGGTCTAACTGGGATTATGTTGATGTAGATGGAGAAGAAAGAGTTCATAAAAACAATGCAGATTGGAATATGGCAGGTTATACTCAAGGAACATTCTTCACAGTAACTCCAGAAGATACAGTAGAAATTAATCAATGGGATGAAGTAAAAGAATTAAATGAAAACGCGACTCCTTCAGAGCTATTAGGATTTTCTTTTGATCCAACAAATGTTGAGAATGAAATGGCAAACTGTGCAGCAATCTGGGAGCAATGGAAACCAGAAATTTGTACAGGTACACTAAATCCTACAGAAGCAATTCCAGAAGCTATGGAAGAATTAAAAGCAGCAGGACTTGAAACTATTTTAAATGAAATGCAAGCACAAATTGATGTTTTCTTAGGAAAATAATAGGAATGAATAGAGGGTGAAATCATTAGATTTCACCCTTTTTAAGAGATATGAAGGAGGAGTATGGAGATGTTATTAGATCGTCATATAGGACAAGTACTAAATAAATTGAGACAAATTGAAATTACTTACGGTGATTTGGTTTTTCCAGTACTAGAAGAAGTAAGTGTAGTTTATGCAGAATGTAAGGAACATTATAGAAAAACACCAAATTTAGAGTATAAGCCGATAGAAAGTGGCCAAATTTGGGGAGGGACAGAAATGTCAGGATGGTTCAAAGGAAACATCCAAGTTAAAAAAGAATATTCTAACATGCCGTTATTTCTTTGCGCCAAAACAGGCGCATTAGAAGGTTTATTGTTTGTAAATGATATGCCTAGTGGTGTGTATGCACATAAATCAGTAGAACATAATAGAGGTCATCATCACACCTTGTTATTACATAAAGGAGCAGAAGAAGGAACTGAGATTCCATTTTCTGTGGAAGCGTATTGTTGGCATGATGTAGTAGGAACTCAGCCTTTTCAAATTTCAGATTACTCAGACAAATTGGTGAAGTTTGAAGGTATGACTCTTTGTAGCCAAGATGAACAAGTGAAGAAGTTCGTCTTTACTTTGCGAATTGTACTGCAACTAGAAGCCAATGTAACAGATGAATTTTATCAAGCTCAGTTACAAAATACTCTGTGGGATGCTTTTCAAGAAATCTCACAAAAGCCATATGAGACAACAGAGGAGGTATGGAGAGCAGGCTTAGAGAGGGCAATGGAGATTCTTGAGCCTATTATTCTTAGAAAAAATAGTCCTTATGCTAATAAAGTAGGAATCATAGGGCATTCTCATATTGATACTGCTTGGCAATGGACCATAGACGAAACCATTCGTAAATGTGCGAGAACCTACTCAAATGTTATTTCGCTTATGGATCAATATCCAAATTATATGTTTTTGCAAAGTTCATCTTATCATTTAGAAATGATGAAATTAAATTATCCTGAATTGTATGAGAAAATAAAAGAGAAGATTGCAGAAGGTAGATACGAACCAAATGGTGGTGCATGGGTAGAGTGTGATTGTAACTTAGTGAATGGTGAATCATTAATACGTCAATTTATCAAAGGACAGACATTTACGAAAGAAGAATTTAACTATGTATCAGACACCTTCTGGCTCCCAGACACCTTCGGTTATTCTGCTGCCTTACCTCAAATTTTGAAGCAGTGTGGGATTAAGTATTTCTTAACAACAAAATTAATGTGGAACGATACCAATTCCTTCCCTTATGATACCTTTCATTGGAAGGGGATTGATGGGACCACAGTGTTCACCAATTTCAATAATATACACTGTAAACCTGATCCAGATAATATTATTAAGAATCTACACAAGCATAATGTGCAAAAGCGTGTAAATCAATCTAGATTTCTTTCCTTTGGATTTGGAGATGGAGGAGGTGGACCAAGCTATGATCTAGTGGAAATGGCAGAATATACCTCGGATATCTATGCTTGCCCAAAAGCAGAGTATATGACAGTGAGCAAATATATGGAGGGACTAGAAGAAAGTACAAGGGATGTTCCAATCTACGCAGGAGAATTGTACCTTGAATTACATAGAGGAACTTTAACTTCCATTCATGATATCAAGAAAAACAATCGTTTGGCAGAAACAGCATTACACGACCTAGAGTTTGCTAATGCAATTTCGTATATCCATCAAGGAACTACAGTGGATACAGAAGAAGTGATAGATTTGTTATTGGTCAATCAATTTCATGATATTCTCCCAGGAACTAGTATTCAAGAAGTAAATGATAGAAGTCGTAAGGAAATGACAAAGGTCATAGAAGATAGTAAAAAAGGAGTACAAAAGGCTTTAGAGAATCAAGCTGGAAAAGTGGGACTTATGAATAGTATGCCATTTGCAAGAAGTTCTAGTTATTTACCATTAGAGTATCAACATTACTTTGAAACAACACAGCAGGTAGATCGGATTACTAGTGGGAAGTGTATCTATGTGGAAAATCTTGAATTAGAGTCTTGTTCTATACATGATATTATGACAGTAGATTCAAAGAATACATTAGAAAAAGGTGAGTTTTGTTATACAGATACAGGCTTTGAAACTCCTTTTTATCAGGCGGTATTTGCAGAGGATGGAAGTATAGAAAGCCTATTTGATAAACGAAGTCAAAGAGCAGTGGAACAAGAAAATGGATGGGGACTTAACCGATTTATTTTGGCTGAAGATATTCCACAGGCTTGGGACAACTGGGATATTGATGCAGATGTATTAGAGAGCATGAAACCTAGTAACTTCTTTGTAAGTAGAGAATTAATTCAAATGGGAGCCTTGCAGATGCGTATTCGTAGCCAGTATCATTTATCTAAGAAGAGTACGATAACCCAAGATATGGTGCTTTATGCAAATAAGCCTGATATTGATTTTGAAACAAAAGTAGAATGGGGTGAGGTGCACAAGGTACTGAAAACCATGTTTGATGTATCCGTCCATGCAACGCAGGCAAAGCATGAGATACAGTTTGGATATTTAGAACGTAGTACGGAGAAAAATACCAGTGTAGAAAAGGCTATGTTTGAAGTTCCACAACATAAATATACAGATCTATCAGAGCCAAAGTTTGGAGTAGCACTATTAAACGACTGTAAATATGGAATTTCAGTGCTAGGTTCTCAAATGGGATTGACACTATTAAAGGGTGGAAATCATCCTGACCCAAGAAGTGATGCTGGTACTCATACTTTTGTTTACAAAATGGTGGTGCATAATGGTTTTAACTTTGAGAATGTAGTGAAACCTGCCTATGAATTAAATTATCCAATACAAGTAATTGAGAAAACGAATTATTTTGTAAAAAGTCTAGTGAAATCTAGTCAAGAGAATATTATGATTGAAACGATTAAGCCATCAGAGGATGGTGAGGCTGTGATCTTACGTGCTTATGAGTGTTTAGGAACTAGAACAAATACTAAATTGAGTTTTGGAAAAAAGGTAAAAGCAGCTTATCTTACCAATATGTTAGAGGAAGAAGAGCAAGTTCTTGAAATGATAGATGGAGAGATTGCACTTGGTTTAAGAGCATTCGAAATAGCTACAATAAAACTAATATTTTAAAGAACTTCTTTTAGGGGGGGAAGTATGTTATTTCAAATTGATATGATAGGTCAAATAGAAGGTATGATTAAAAAGAGTGATTATATAAGAAAATCATACCACGAAATGAAAGAAGAAGTGAGATCGTTTCATAAGAAGTGGTGGCTTGATTATTATGTGATTTTAGAGAATCAAAGAATGAAAGCGGCACAGGGTACTGTGGGGCCAACGATGCGTTATGGAAATATGCGACGCGATTTAACAATTTCACTGCTGAAACATGCATTTGTTTGCAAAATAGAAGGGATTGATGCACACGAGTTACACAAAGAAATCTTTTCCTATCTTTGTAAACAAAGTTTCCAAGTACAGGGGAAGTTTGATGGCTGGAAATCCGATTTATGGACAGCAGATATGGGTGTTAATTTAAGTCTTTACCTAAGTTTAGAACAGGCGTACTTTACAGAACGAGAAGTTAGTGAAATGAAAAAGTTATTGTTTGAAAAATCATTTACTCCATTATATGAAGAATGGGTTAGTCCAAGTCATCATGTTCATTGTCTTGATACTATGGGGCATAATTGGTGGAGTGTTTGCGTAAGTGCTGCTGGCATTGTTCTTTTGTCACAAGATAGGGAATCAATATCAAATTATGATACCATGCTAATTGAAATTACAGAGGCCTTAAAGGAATGGCTTGCTTACAAAGGAAATGTGTTTTTAAATAAAAGAGCTAATTTTGGGGTAGAAGGAGATTTTGTAGAGTATCTAGGCTATATGGGATATGCATTGGACAATTTCATTACGTTCTACCAGTGTTTAGAAGAAAAGGGACTAGAAGCACTGATAGAAATAGATTCCTATTTAGAGAAGTCACCTGATTTTATTTTGGAGAACATTCTTTGGTGTGAAGGGAATTATGAAGGCGCCTCTTTTGGTGATTCAAGGCTAAAAGACAAGCATATGTACTCCTTTTTCTATCTTTGCAAGCGATACGAAAGAGGGGACCTACTAGAGGTGATAACTAAAATCCGACCTATTTGCGAAACCGTTATGGAAATCATAGCTTTTCCAAAGGATCTAAAAAGTAAACCCTTAGATTTGCCCAATATGGCGATTTATGAAACTTCAGGGCATGCAGTTATGAGAACAGGTTTTGGAAAAGAAGATCTTGCATGTATTATCAAAACAGGAGATAGTTGGAATCATAATCATTTGGATGTAGGGAGTTTTGAATTGTCTTATCGAGGTGAAAAAATAATTACTGATTCTGGTACTTGTAGTTACGGGAATGATAATTATAGAGACTATTATATAAAAGCAAAAGCACACAATACTGTTTGTCTCGATGGGGAAGGACAGTGGGAGAAGATGATGTATGAGGGGACTAAGTTCCCAGGAAATTTTCCAGCTCATTTGGATCATCCTGATTTTCAAATGATTTTGGCTGATTGCACAGGAGCATATGGAAAAATATATCAAAGAAATTATAGATTTATAATTCGATTTGATGAAACTTGCTTTTGTATTATTGATGATATTCAAACGTATAAAGAAGGAACGTTAGAAAATCGATACTTTACCTATGGAACGGATATAGAAATAATGAGTCAAAGTATCGCAAATATTAAAAGTAAAAACAGTTTTTCCTATGTGATATTCCCATATCATCAAGATTCTGATATAAGTATAGTTAAAGGTTATTTGCACGCTCATGCAGAAGGGGTAAATAAGGAAGAATTTATGCCAGAAAGTAGAGGTATTTTATGCAAGACTAAGACGGAAGGGCTGAGAGCTAAGGTTATTACTTTATTGCATATGCAGCGAGAAAGTGAGTGCTGTGTAATTGACCCTAGAGAAACTGACCAAGTATATGATTTTCAAATTAAGCTTGGTAGTAAAGTGCATCGATTTATTATTAATAAACATGCAGATGGTCGAATTATGCATAGAAATGCATGGGTAGATTATAGTGGCATTATTACAGATGGCTTTATCACTTATTTATGTGAATCGGAGAGTACCTTACAGAGTTTTGCATGTTATAATGCAAGCATGCTTAAAGTAAATGAAAAACTATTGCACTCTAGTTTTTCAAAGCAAACAATATATTTAGAAACGGATGAAAAGAAACATGGAAAAACAGTATAAACAAACCAAAATCGCATGCTATATGGCTAATATATGTATGTCTGCAGTCATTATTTTGCCCCCACTACTCTTTGTGAGTTTTCGAGAACTGTATGGGATTTCCTATACTTTGCTGGGTTTTTTGGTGGTTGTAAATTTTAGTACACAGTTAATCGTAGATTTAATATTCAGTTTTTACTCTCACAAATTTAATATACCATTAACGGTGAAAAGTATTCCTGTAATCGCCATGTTAGGCTTTTGCCTATATGGAATACTGCCACTTCTATTTCCACAGTTTGCATACTTAGGACTTGTGATTGGAACGATCATCTTTTCAGCATCGAGTGGATTAGCAGAGGTGTTGATTAGCCCTGTTATTGCAGCAATACCTGCTGAAAATCCAGAAAAGGAGATGAGCAAGCTTCATTCTACCTATGCTTGGGGCGTAGTAGCTGTGGTGAGTTTTAGTACACTTGTATTGCAAGTAATAGGAGTGGAGAGATGGTATTTATTAATCTTTTTGGTTCTACTTTTACCATTTACTGCTGCCATTCTATTTGCAAAATCTGAGATTCCTCCAATGGAAGTGCATGAAAAAGAGGGAGGAATGCTACGACTATTAACTAATAAGTCTATGATTTTTTGTTTTTTTGCTATATTCCTAGGGGGAGCCAGCGAAAATATTATTTCTCAATGGGGATCAGGATTCCTAGAAAAAACCATTGCATTTCCTAAAGTATGGGGAGATATGTTAGGAATTGCCTTTTTTGCAATGATGCTAGGGATTGGACGTTCCTACTATGCATATCGAGGAAAGAATATTAGAAAAACGATGTTACTTGGAGCAATAGGGGCAAGTGTTTGTTACTTACTAGTAGTGTTTGTGAATATTTCATGGATCGGAATTTTGGCTTGTGCCTTTACTGGTTTTTGTGTGGCAATGCTTTGGCCAGGAAGCTTGATTTTATTAACAGAAAAATTTCCAAAAGCTGGGGTTTCTGCCTTTGCTTTAATGGCAGCAGGTGGAGATTTAGGATCTTCCTTAGGACCACAAATTATGGGATTTGTGATTGATGTTAGTATGGAAAACCAAGGCTTAGTGGAGCTTGGACTTAACTTTGGTTATACAGCAGAAGAGCTTGGGATGAAAGTTGGACTTATGGTGGTAAGCTTATTTCCAATTGCTTGTGCGATACTATTAGCTATGGGATTTAGAAAAGGAGGAAGAAATGAATCAAAAACCTAATATCGTATTTATTATGTCTGACGATCACGGTTCTTGGGGAATGCATTGTGCTGGAAATGAAGAGTTGATTACCCCTAATTTGGATCGACTAAGAGAGAAGGGAATGTTATGTGAAAACTTTTTTTGTACTTCACCAGTTTGTTCCCCAGCAAGAATGTCTATTATGACAGGGAAGATGCCTTCTGCTCATGGAGTTCATGACTGGCTTCATAAAGGGCATTTAGATTATGAGTACCTAGCACCATCACTCCGAGAATTGTATGAAAAAAATGAACTTCCGTGGCAGTATCATTGGGGAAAAGGTCAATTGACAGGAGACAAGGGAGTCAGTTATTTAGAATCACATGTATCTTACACAGATATCTTAAAAGACTTAGGCTACCGTTTAGGAATTAGTGGCAAATGGCATATGGGGGATAGTTTTCATCCACAAGCTGGATTTGATGATTGGAAAACCATAGCTTTAGGTGGAGATAATTATTATTATCCAATTGTTCATAAGGGAGATTGTATGGATATGTTAGACCATGTGTACATTACCGATTACATTACCGATCATGCCTTAGCCTTTATGAAAGAGCAAAGAAAAGAAGAACCATTTTACCTAAGTGTACATTATACAGCACCCCATGGACCGTGGGAAGCCCACCACCATCCGAAAGAAATATACGATCTTTATGACAACTGTGAGTTCACATCCACTCCATTAGAAGCTCCACATAAGTGGGCAGGAGGAGGCGAATTAACCGAGGATTATCGTAAACAAAGAGTACAAAATTTACGTGGTTATTTCACTGCTATCACTGCCATGGATCAAGGGATTGGAAGAATTCTTGATTGTTTAGAGGAAATGGGATTAGAGGAAGATACCATTGTGATGTTTACCAGTGATAATGGGATGAGTATGGGACATCATGGGATTTTCGGAAAAGGAAATGGAACCTATCCTATGAACATGTATGATACAGCAGTTAAGGTTCCTATGTTAATTTCTGCACCGAATATCGTAGCTCCTGGATCAAAAACAGAAGCGTTGTTAAGTCACTATGATATTTTTCCAACCATTACAGAACTATTAGGGGTAAGTGAAAAATTACCAGAAGGTTTGCCAGGAAATAGTATGTTGCCTGTGTTAAAGGGTAAGGATGGCAAGGAGAATCGAGCAATTGTGGTGATGGATGAATATGGTCCTGTACGCATGGTAAGAACCAAAGAATATAAATATATTCATCGTTATATTGGCGAAGAACATGAGTTTTTTGATTTGATTCATGATCCTGGAGAAACCATTAACTTATATGGAAACCCTGATTATGAGGTTTTGATAGAGGAGTATAAAGCACGGTTAGAATCTTGGTTTCGTACCTATAGCGATGAAAGGTTTGATGGCAAGATGCTACCTGTAAGAGGTTTGGGGCAAGCAAAACCAGTCAATCATTTGAATGGCGACAATGAAAATTCATTTATATAAAAAGGAGATAGAAAATGAGAGTATTACTAATTGATATTGACACATTACGTCCAGACCATGTAGGATGTTATGGGTATCAAAGAAACACAACACCGTGTATTGATTCCATTGCAGAAGAAGGGGTAAGGTTTGATAATTATTATACGCCAAATGCACCTTGTTTGCCTTCTAGAGGGTCATTGGTGACAGGGATGTATGGAATTCACACAGGGATTGTAGGTCATGGAGGTACAGCAGCGGATTTAAGATTAGAAGGAACGGATCGACACTTTAGAAGTCCAATCTGTGAAAATAATTTATTCAATGTATTCCGCAAGGCAGGTTACCATACGGTATCCTTTAGTACTTTTGCTGAGCGTCATTCTGCTTGGTGGTTTAATGCTGGTTTTAATGAGATGCACAATATAGGAAAAGGTGGAGGAGAATCAGCAGAGGAAGTGACACCAAAAACCTTGAAGTGGTTAGAACAACACGGAAAAGAAGATTCTTGGTTTATGCATTACCACATTTGGGATCCACATACTCCGTATAGAACCCCAGAGAATTTTGGAAATCCTTTTAAAGATGAGCCATTACCACATGACTGGATTGATGAAAAAACTTTTGCAGAACATTTATTACACGTAGGACCTCATGGTGCTCGAGAAATTGGAATGTGGTCTCATATTCAACACCCAGATTATCCAAAGCATCCAGGGGAACTTTTGACCATGGAAGATATGAAAGACTTTATGGATCAATATGATTGTGGAATTCGATATGCTGATGATAATATAGCGATGTTAATTCAAAGTTTAAAAGATCAAGGGATTTATGAAGATACTGCTATCATTGTTACTTCAGACCATGGAGAGAATATGGGAGAGTTAGGACTTTATGCAGAGCATGCAACAGCAGATGAACCATGTTGTAGAATTCCTATGATTATTAAATGGCCTGGCATGAAGAGCGGTTTAGTGGATCGTGAATTACGTGTAAACGTAGATTTAGTACCAACCGTTGCTGATTTGTTAGAACAAAAGCACTTTAAAAAGTGGGATGGAAAAAGTTATGCAAAAGTATTACATGGGGAAGAGGCGAAAGGTTATGAATCTGTGATTCTAACACAATGTGCTCATGTATGCCAAAGAGCTGCTAGATTTGGAGATTATTTATATATTAGAACTGTACATGGTGGTTTCCATCTCTTTGATGATGAAATGTTATTTAATATTAAAGAGGATCCATTTGAAACAAAAAATATCGTAAAAGACTTACCAGAGATAGCTGCAAAAGGAGCCAAATTCATCATTGATTGGGAATATGAGATGATGAAAAATTCTGACTTTGATGTAGATCCTATGTGGACTGTGATGCGAGAAGGTGGACCTAGACATGCTCAAGATGGTAATCTTGTAGAGTACATAAAAAGGTTGAGAGAAACGGGGCGTTCCGAGGGGGCCGAAGAGTTAATTAAGAAATATAAGATAGAGTGTTAGAGGAGAAGAATTATGTATTTTTTAGACAAAAGAATTCAAATGATCTGTGATGAACTTAAGAAGTTATATCAAGTTCAAAATCTAGAAATGGATGGCTGGCAGTACAAGGACGGCTATTATGTAACACCAGAAGAGGCAGCTCAAAATGGAGGAGAATTTCAAACTTTCGATAGTAAAACGATGCATTGGTATGGGCCAGATAATCATGTATGGTTTCAAACAAAATTTGAAGTTCCAGAGAGTTTTGATGGAAAAGACTTATGGTTGAAACTCAGAACAAAAAGACAAGGATTTGATGATCCATCCAATCCACAATTTTTATTATTTATTAACGGAGAACCAATTCAAGGGGTAGATTATGCTAGAACTTTTGTTCATGCTAAGAATGAAGTGAAAGCAGGAGAAATCTTGGAAATTGCTTATCAAGCACATTCTGGTGGCCCAGCAGTAGAATTAGGATTCTTTGTAAATGCAGTAGAAGTGGATCCAGAGATTTGGGGATTATATTATGACTTACAAGTACCACTACAAGCGTTTATTCGTTGGGATAAAGAAAATCCATCTAGATATCGATTAGAACATGCGATGAACGAAGCGGTGAATTTATTGGATTTAAGAAATCCTTATTCAGAAGAGTTTTATGCTTCTGTTCAGGCTGCTAGAGAATATTTAGCAGTAAATTTATATGAAAAATTAGCAGGTGAAGATGAAGTCATTGCTAGTTGTATTGGACATAGCCACATCGATGTTGCTTGGTGGTGGACAGTAGAACAAACAAGAGAGAAAGTAAGCCGAACCTTTGCTACTGTTCTTAAATTGATGGACGAATATCCAGAATATAAATTTATGGCAAGTCAACCTCAACTTTATGAATTCTTAAAAGAAAGATATCCTTCTCTTTATGAGAGCGTAAAGCAAAGAGTTAAAGAAGGAAGATGGGAACCAGAAGGTGGTATGTGGGTAGAACCCGACTGTAACCTGACTTCAGGAGAGAGTTTGGTGCGTCAATTCTTGTTTGGGAAACGTTTCTTTAAAGAAGAATTTGGTGTAGACAATAAAGTACTTTGGTTACCAGATGTATTTGGCTATAGTGCTGCTATGCCACAAATTATGAAAAAATCTGGAATTGATTATTTTATGACAACCAAATTATCATGGAATCAGTTTAATAAAGTGCCAATGGATACCTTCTTTTGGAAAGGGATCGATGGCTCTAAGGTATTTACTCACTTTATTAGTACCATGGGATCTAATCAAAAAGAAGATGATTTTAACACAACCTATAATGGGGATACCCATCCAAGTAGTTTGATTGGTGGATGGAGACGTTACCAAGAAAAGCAAATCAACAATGATATTTTGATTGCCTATGGACATGGAGATGGTGGCGGTGGACCAACAAGAGAAATGCTAGAAACTTCTAAGAGACTAGAAAAAGGAATTACAGGTATTCCAAAGACACGTCAAGTATTCTCAAAAACTTATTTTGATGAATTAATCGAAAGAGTTGGGGATAACAAGCGTCTTAAGACTTGGGATGGAGAACTTTATTTTGAATATCATAGAGGTACCTATACTTCTATGGCAAGAAATAAGAAATCAAATCGTTTCTCTGAAATCGGAATGATGGATATTGAGCTACTTCAAATTCTTGCAGCAGAACAAGTAGCGTATGATTTTGAAAAAGTTAATAGCATGTGGAAAACAATACTATTAAATCAATTCCACGATATCTTACCAGGTTCTTCTATTGAGGAAGTATATGAAGTAACAAAAGCTGAGTATGAAGAAATCGCAGCTGGAATTGACGAAATCAAAGAGAAAACAACAGCTTCTTTGGTAAGTGGAAACGAGCATATCACCGTATTTAATACGACAGGATTTTCTGGTGGAAACTTAATTGAAGTGGAGAACACAGGAAAGCATAGTATTACAGATAAAGATGGAAAAGGATATCCATTACAAAGTGTAGGAGAAACCCAAATTGCATATGTTGATGGACTTCCATCAAAAGGCTATGAAGTATTTACACTTAGTGAAGAGGTAATAAGTAGAGAACCATTCCAAGTAAGTAACGACCATCATATTGAAACACCATTCTACAGTGTAAGTTTTGATGAACATGGCTGTATTCGATCTATCTTTGATAAAGAAAACGAGAGAGAAGTACTTCAAGTTGGAAAAGCAGGTAACCTATTTAAGATGTATGAAGATAAGCCAATGAACTATGATAACTGGGATATTGAAATTTACCATACAGAAAAATCTTGGGATGTTTTATCTTTGGAAAGCTTTGCTTGGGAAGAAATTGGAGAAGTAAGAGCTAGTTTAAGAGTGGAAAGAAAGATAAGTAATTCTACATTGGTACAAAAGATTCATTTCTATGCTGATAGTAGAAGGATTGATTTTGAAACAGAGGTGGATTGGAAAGAGCACCAACACTTATTAAAAGTAGAATTCCCAGTAGATGTGCATACCAGTGAAGGTACTTTTGAAATTCAATTTGGTAATGTAAAGAGAAAATTACATGCAAATACGTTGTGGGATGAGGCTAGGTTTGAGAGCTGTGCTCAAAAGTGGATGGATTTATCAGAAGGTAACTATGGTGTGAGTTTATTAAATAACTGTAAATATGGCCATTCTGTAAAGGATAGCTGTATGGCATTAACTTTAATTAAATCAGGTATTGTACCAAATCCAAATACAGATTATGAAATGCATTATTTTACTTATAGTCTATATCCACATGCTGGAACTTGGGTAGAAGCAGGCACCGTAGAGGCAGCTTATCAATTAAACCAAGGTACTTATACCAGATTAGGCGCTGCAACAGAAAATTATTTCTCACTAGCAAGTGTAAATAATAAAAATGTAGTTATTGAAACTATTAAGCGTGCCGAAGACAATTCGGGAACTATTGTTCGTATGTATGAGTGTGAAAATGCAAGAACAAAAGCAACTTTGACTTGGAATAAGGGATTCGAAAATGTATTTGAATGCAATTTGATGGAAGAATTGATAGAAGAAATAAGTACAGTAGCAGGAAATGAAATTAGCTTTACCATTCAACCATATGAGATTAAAACCCTTTTAATCAAAGACTGATTTAGCACTTTTACTAACAAAATATCAACTTTTTGTTCAAAAACCGAAGTAAATATGTAAAAAATGTGAAAATTTGAAAATTAGGTCTTTTCTTATGGGACAAGTTCGGTTATAATTATTGATGATTCATTAACAATTTAGGAGGATAATCAAATGCCAATTATTACAGAAGTATACGCTCGTGAAGTCATTGACTCTCGCGGAAACCCTACAATCGAAGTAGAGGTTACAACAGAATGTGGTGCGTTCGGACGCGCTATGGTACCATCAGGTGCATCAACAGGTGAAAGAGAAGCACTAGAATTAAGAGACGGTGACAAAACACGTTTCATGGGTAAAGGTGTATCACAAGCTGTTAGCAATGTAAACGATATCATTGCAGAAGCTGTAATCGGTTTAGATGTAACAAACCAAAACGGTGTTGACCAAGTAATGTTAGATTTAGATGGAACAGATTTTAAATCGAAATTAGGAGCTAACGCTATCTTAGGTGTATCTATGGCTTGTGCTCATGCAGCAGCAGATTTCTACGGAATGCCATTATACAAATATTTCGGTGGATTCAATGGTAAGACTTTACCAGTTCCTATGATGAACGTTATCAACGGTGGTAGCCATGCTGACTCTACAGTTGATTTCCAAGAGTTCATGATTATGCCAGTAGGCGCTAAATCAATCAAAGAAGCTTTAAGAATGGGTGCTGAAACTTTCCATACACTACGTTCTGTATTAAAGAAAAAAGGTTACAACACAAACGTTGGTGATGAGGGTGGATTTGCTCCTTCATGTGTAGACGGAAACGAAGAGCCATTAAAGTTAATCGTAGAAGCTATCGAAGCGGCTGGTTATGTACCAGGTGTTGATATGTGTATCGCAATGGACGTTGCTGCATCTGAGTTCCACAACAAAGAAACAGGTAACTATGATTTAGTTAAATCTGGACAAGGAACAAAGACAACTGCTGAAATGATCGATATGTATGCTGAGTGGGTTGAGAAGTACCCAATCGTATCTATCGAAGATGGACTAGGCGAGAGTGACTGGGATGGCTGGAAAGCTTTAACAGTGAAATTAGGAGAAAAAATCCAATTAGTTGGTGACGATTTATTCGTTACAAATCCTAAGATCTTAAAAGAAGGTATCGAAAAAGGTATCGCAAACTCAATCCTTATCAAAGTTAACCAAATCGGTACTTTAACAGAAACATTTGACGCAATTGAAATGGCTAAAAAAGCTGGTTACACATGCGTA
>CAYJHO010000057.1:4083-14952 GCA_964369945.1 uncultured Lachnospiraceae bacterium | reverse complement strand
AGCGTGGATAGAAACAGATGCTGATCATGCTATATTATATATACAAAAATATAAAATTGACCTAGTTTTACTTGATATACATACAAACAATAAGGAAAATGGGCTAAAAGCTGCTAAGCAAATAAAAGAAAGATTTCCTCATGTGAAAATAATTGTAGTAACCTTTTTGATTCAAGAGAAATATATTAACTTAGCAAAAGAGATTGGTTGTGAAGGATTTTGGTACAAAGATTATTCAGAAGGGGATATGTTAAGTGTGATGGAAAAAGTAATGAATCACGAAACTTGCTATCCAGATAAGTATCCAACAGTCTCTATTGGGCTTGCTAAGAATACTGATTTTACAAAGCGGGAGTTAGAAGTACTTCAAGCGAAGGTGAATGGACTTTCCAATGCAGATGTTTGTGAATTACTAGGAATTAGTGAACGTACGTTAAATACTCACATAAGTCATCTAAAAGAAAAGACAGGTTATGATAATTTGATAAAACTTGTAGTCGATGTGGTAAGCAAGAAATTTGTAATTGTTCAAAGTGAATAGTGTTTATTGGAATAAATCTTCCTTTTTTATGGTCAAATTAGACAAAAAAAGAGGGAGATTTTCTATTGCAAAAATAAATTTACTGACAATTTATGGCAGATTTCTACGATGTGAAAAAAATGAGAAGTTGATATAATTAGTTAACCCATAATTTTGTGATTTTTTATTCTATTTGGGTATTTTAGATGAGTTTATCTAGAATTTATTTAAGAAAGAAAGGAATGAAGAATTTAATGGAAAGAAAAAAACTCGACTTCAAAGAATTTAACCCTACAGCACAGCAAATCAAACGCGCCTTTGAGAACTTCGAAGCCCTTGGTTCATTTGATGCGATGGAAAGAGCATTGCAAGATGGGAAGAAAACAGTAATTACGCCCGATGATATTAAAATTTTAATCCACTATTTTGACGCGAAGAACACATTGCCAGAAGAACAAGTACAAAAAATCTATAAGGACTACCAATTTACTACCTTATATGACTATGACAGTAAAATGAAAGCTTACGGGACAAATAAACTTTATGACTTGTATGATAAGGCTTTGGACAATTCACAATCTATATGGGCACAAGGGTTAATTCCAATCAAAGGAATTGATGTTGCGATTGAAGCAAAACTTACACAATATGGAATTAATGATCCAGCAACGTTAATTTCTACACTGAAAACACCAGTTGCGAGAAAAGAGATGTCCCAAAAGATTAGCACAAATGAGAATACCATTGCTTCTTGGGTAAAGCAAGCATATTTATGGAGGGTCCCTAATGTTTGTGTGGATACAGCCTTCTTTTTAGTACAAGCTGGAATTCGTACCATTTATGATTTAGCAAACACAAGTATCAATAAAATTTATCCTATTTTACAAGGATTAGCCAAAGCACAAGTGACATATAGACTGAAGAGTAAAGAAGAGATAACAGAAATAATTGAAAATGCCAAGGTTCTATTTACTATGCAGCAAAACACAGATACCTTTGTTCCAAGCGATGAAGATTTGCCCCCTGTCCACTTATTTGAAGAAGTATCCTTAGAGATTTCCATGTCTGTTGATAGCTCGGTTAACAGTAAAATTATCAGACAAGGCATGGAGCAGATGAAAAATATCTTACCAGTCTTGCCATTGCCGAAAATAATTTCAGGGAAAGTTTTGAAAAGAGAGTATGCACAAAAGGAAAGCGTTCCTTTTTACAATATGACTGTTGAATTGTATGGGATTACAACGGTTGCTGTAAATAAAACAAAAAAAGAAGAGGGAATCACAGCGATTACAGATGGTGAAGGTAAATTTTCACTGGTAATGCCTGAGCGCTACACTTTGGAGGAAATTTTAACACTTGTTGTAACAGATGGTTATAACAAGCAAAAGTTTATGATTAATTCTAAAGATATTATTAATAGTGTACCAGAACAGAAATTACTAGAACAAATACTAGAATACGATGACTTATTTATTCAAATACAAGGAAAATTAGCTGAGAGAGTATATCAAAATTCTCTGGCTGAGCAAATTGAGATTAATACAGATAATGTATCACAATTAATGCTCGAACTTTCAGAGTTAGAAGAGGGGAAAGATGCAAAAATGCAAGCGCAATTAGAAGCATACCATGCAGAAATTGCACAAGCAAAAGCTAGTATCGAAACATTAACTTTGTTAAAAGAAGAACTAGCTCCTTCTCAAATGAAAATACTGGAAACTACGCTCAAAAATCTTGATTTAAAGGTAAAACAAAGTAAGTACAAAGCCTCAAGTATGGTTGCTGATGTAACAAAAGAGGAAAGAGCTATTGTAGATTTGGATCATCAACTCATTGCAATACGTGATGATATTTTCCAGATTTTCGAAAAGGAAATTGCTAAATTAAAAGCTGATTTTGATAAAGAAATTGATATTTTACATCAAAAGAGAGCTGATTTCATTCAAAATAAAACAGCAAGCAGTGAAAAGGAATTGGATGATTTAGAAGCTGAAATAAAGAAAAAGACAGATGAATATAAATTGGCAATCTTTATGATGGTATTGACAATTGGTTTAATGAATATGCCAATCACAAATCGTTTGTCAAAACTAAAACAAAGAAATAAAGAGATTTTAGATCAAACAGTAGATGCTAACAAGCATATTTATACCAGTAGGCTTGAGTTGATAAAACGAGAAGAGCTACGAATAGCAGAAATAAGCAGAGCATATAACGAGAAAATGGAAGTTTTCGAGGAGTATCTTAAAGTTTTTGATGAATCTCAAGATGCAAAAGTAATAAAAGATCTTAAAGTTAGAAATAAAAGTGCAGAATTAGAACGCACTTCAAAAACAGTTGCTAAATCAGAAGAAATCATAAGAGGTGAAGCTTTGGTAAAGGAATTTACCGAACTGATTGCTCATTGTGAAACACTTTCTGAACAGCTTGAGGCCAAATTATTAGATCACGAATTAGGTTTAGAAGCTATATACCTTGAAATTTCAGAACTTGAAATTAGAGAAGCAGAAGTGGAAAGTGCCATTAAAAATATAGACCAGCAAGCAAGTGCTGATAGCGACTATGGAAAACTCTTGATTAAGCTTAAAAGCTTGAAAGACAGAATCGAATACTTAGAGGAAAAAATAGTCAATATGCAATTAGTAGGATATTCAACGGACCAATATTTTGATCCCAAAAGCATATTCGATCATTACATAAAAAGTCTAGAGAATCTAAAGGATACTATCCAAGATTTAGATAAACGTATCGAGACTCAGAAAATAGATCTAAATGCGTACAAAGTTAAATCACAGGTAGAAGATTATAATTTTGATGCTGCTTATGAAAATTTAGCTGAGCTTCATGCCATGATTGATGAACTAGATGATAGTACCTCAAATATCGATGTGTATTTTGATGCAGATGGAGATGCCACTACTATGTTTGCTGATTTTAACAGCAATAAAATTTCCTTAGAAGCACAAATGGGAGAATATACTGTCATAGAGGAGATATTCAAAGGGGAAGAAATTGATAGCAAAAATGCACTACCAAGTGTAAAACTTATGGGAGAAGGTGAAACAGCAATCCATCTACATAGTGATACGATGCCTTCAAGAGTGTTTAGCTATTCTATGTTACAACGATTAGTAGAACCACAAATTACATCCTATAAAATAAAAGGTAAAGTGTATAGGGACCGAGTAGCTGTATTAGAGCCGATTGATATTGCAGGTTTTAAATCAGATTTTTATAAGGACCCTGATAGCATCGCTAAAATGTCATCCCTTGGCATGGGCTATGTACTAAATATGCATCAAGCTTGGGTGCCAGATGGATTTTCCCTTGGTACATTGCTCTACTCTACTATTTTAGCACCTGGGGAAGAACAACGCCTTATTGTACGGGAAAAGAATCAATCTTATACCATTCAAGATACAGGAGAAGCTACAGATTTTGTCTCAGAAAGCTACCAATCAGATCAAAACGATGATGTGACAGCAACTATGGATTATGCAGTAAATAGCTATTCTAGCGCACAAAGTCAATTTAAAACTTCCACAAGAGGATGGAGCATTGGAGGATTCTTAGGTGGAGGAGGAATGGGAGTTGCCGGATCTATTAGTGGTGGTTATTCTTCTAGCACCACTAAGGGGAATGCAAGTGCATCACAAAGAAATAGCTACAGCGAAAGTAGTGCAGCCGTAAACACCTTTAATGCATCCATTCAATCAGCATCTCAGAAATTGTCTTCAGCAAAAAGGCTTAGTATTTCAACGGCATCAAGTGTAGAAAGTGATAGTGTAGCTACTAAAATTGTTGCAAACCACAACCATTCCCATACACTTACGATCCAATATTGGGAAGTTATGCGTCGTTATGCGCTTGAAACTGCTATTGATGGTGTGGAACTTGTCTTGTTTATTCCACTAGACCCTATTAACTTTGTAGCACAAGCGAAGCAAGCTAAGATGCAAGATGATTTCGGTTTTGGTAATGTAACAAAGCTTTCTGGTAGGCAAGATATTATATCTCATTATGAAGTGCCCCTCGCTCATTACGATACCTTATACTATGTGCTTCCAAGTAAATTTAGACACGGTCTAAAACAGATGAAGTATTTTTCTACCTTCGATACTTGGGTAAATGAAGAAGAGATAGAGGGAAATGGATTTACCATTACTCTTGAGGCAAAACTACATTCTTTTGAGACCTTAACTGCAGTAGCGCGTTTAAGAGATGGTTCTCTTATTACTGCTCATTCCAATCTGAGAAGAAATAAACAAATAGACATTAATCGACTTGATGATAGTAGTGATTTTGTGGATATTTATGATACACCTAGCTTGCTTAGATTCTTGGAAAGTCGTGAACGTTTAGTTAGTCAAGAGCACTCGTTCACCTTTGATTTGCCAGATGAAGTTCCAATGGAGGATATTAGTGAGATTAGAATCGATAAAACTTGTGATGCTACAAGTTTTGCATTAAGTCAAAATTATAAAAAGGATGACATATATAGAGTTGCTTATAATGGCTTTACGCATAGAGTACATCTTGGTACCAAAGATGATACTAAAACAGAAACAGACCAAGATAATGTGGATTATTGGAGATCTTTTTTGCCAGAAGTACACTTCTATCCTGTATCAAGTTTATCTGCAGAGGAACTTAATAAGTTTGACCTTGAAATTATGAATGTAAGAAGTAGAAATGATAAGAGTATACGAGTGTATTCGACTACAAATAAATTTAAAACAAATACTGTGTTGGGAAGAGTGTTTGCACATAAACTTCTTAGAAAATCAGATGAACAAAAAATGCGTGAAACTTTCGAGCATATTTGTGAGAATACCTTATATTATTCACAGGCTATTTGGCAAAGTCTTAGTGTGGATGAGAGAATTATGTTACTTGAAAAATACACAATAGAAATGGGGGATAATTCCTTGAGTTTTGATTCTGAAATTCCTCTTTTAAACTGTATTAATGTTCATAAGCCATTAGGCTTTTATGGAAACTGTATGCTAGTTCCATTTACTTGTCCAAAAGAATTAAGTGAGGAAATTGGAAAAACCACAGCAGAAATACAAGACGAATTGTATAGATACCATACAAATACATTCCGCTCTCCAGTTACGACCATAACACTTCCAACCAGTGGGATGGTAGCAGAAGCAGTACTTTCAGAAACTAACGTAAGTGAAAAAATTGATATTACACGTTTTTGGAATTGGCAAGATTCCCCTATTGAGAAAATGCCACTAGATTCTTCCTATCTCAATGGAACGGATTATCTTGCAGGAAAAACTACCAAAGATATTACCGCCTTAGGCTTAGAATCTGCAACAACACCGGAAGCCAGAGCAATGGTGGATCTAGCCAGTGTATTAGTGGATCGAACTCCACCTGAATTTAATGATTTAGCAGGACAGCTTGAACAATTATTAACAAGTGCATCATCAAGCAATGTAAAGGCACAAGCAGAGGTTTTAAAATCACATGCTAATATGGCAACGAAGGCTATGGAACTTGGTGTATCTACCTTAGGTTCGAAAAGCAAAGAAAAAGCATCCAAAAATAAACAAGCAGATGGTGATACCAATGCACAAGATCCAGAAACCGAGCAAACATCAGGTAAAGGGAAAAAATCAGGCAAAGGGAAAAAGCCAAGTACCGAGGAAAAGCCAAGTACCGAGGAAAAGCCAAATACAGGAGGCACATCAAATACAGGAGAAGCACCAAGTGTAGAGGAAAAGACTAGTACCGAAGAAAAGGCTAGTACCGAGGAAAAACCGGTAAAAGAGAAAAAGCAACCGAAAAAGGAAAAAGAACCAGAATTTAATTTGCCTATGCATAAAGTTGATCATTCATTTGACTAGGAGGAGCCAAAATGAGCGAAATAGATAAGGATAAAACATTAGACCCATCTACTCAGGTAGATATTGATTTGAAAACTTCGATTTCAAATCTGATACAAGGTGAAAATACACCGGAAATGAGAGCCTTGAGAGAACTGCTACTAAAAAGAATAGCCTTAGAAACCGTCGTTAGGCCAGCACGGATACCACAACCTAAAAACATAACAGAAATTGGAGGCTATTTAAATTTACTAATGCAGATGAACCAAGCAGATTTAAGAAAAAACAATGACTTATTGCAAGAGAATGAAATGCTAAAGCAAACACTAGCATCTATTTTGGGCTTACCTGAAAAACCAAATATTTAAGGGAGGGAATATATATGGAAAAATATAAAGCTAGCAGACTAAATTTGCAAAATACTAAAAGTGATGCAATTGAAATGGAAGGTGGAATTGTATTTCAAAAGGGACCTCATGTGTTAAAGCGTGAACTTGGGATTTATATTGGTAGAGTTCCTATCACAACTACAAATATGAGTGATGTTCTAGGGAATGGACAAGTGAAACTGGTAAAGCAAGTGAAATCTAATAAATACGAATTGATTCTGACAAATTTTCATTTAACAGTTCCAGCAAAAACAGTAGATACCTATGGAATTTTAATTAGTGACTCTTTCAAATATCCTCTTGATATCGTTCTTGTTGGGGAGAACAGTATTATTATTTCGGAGCATGCTGGGAAAGAAAGTGTTTATGGGATTGGTTCACAAAGTGCTGATTTGAATATCACAACCCGTGAAGGGGAGCAAGGTAGTATCAAAATTGAATCTGGAGATACTAATACCTATTCACTAGATGATAAAAAGGGTATTAGTGCAGGTATATATTCTGCTAGCAATATCAATATTAGTGGTGAGGCTAAAGTCTTTGCTCATGGTGGAAAAGGTCGATATAGTTATGGACTTTTGGTAAGAAGCGAAGATAACAATAAGATAACAATCAGTGAAAAAGCACATGTAATAGCCAGCTCTACAGAGACTCGTTTTTATCTTGCACTAGAGGAAGGGCAAAGATACCTTGACTATATAGAAAAAAATGAGCTTGAAACACTAGATAAGGATATTCAGTTGGCGTTAAACGAGAATATCAAGAACTTTGCTATCAGAAAACCGATTATTTATAAAAATAATAATAGAGCATATAGTTTTAGTAAGGCTCCATATTTAAGAGGAGATTTTACGATTACAATCGACGATAATACATTATATGATTTGTCCAATATATACAAACTTGATAAAGTTGAAGTACAAGGTAGATAATGCCCGAGAATTTTAGTATCAAATAAAAATAATTGAAAATACTTCCTCACAGGTTAAAGCTTCTATGGAAGAAGTCATGGCTGTTTGGAAGTATTTTTAGTTATTTTTAGGAATCAGGATTTTTAACACAATATTAGTTAGAGCAGTGATTTCCATACTACCACCACTTTTCTCGATCTTGTCTCTGAGGGAAGAAAGACCATTCCCTTCTTTTATTTCATGAATTCCCTTAGTATTAGCATTCCATATTTCTGCCTGGTAGGCTACTTTATTTTCTGATACCTTTACCGTGAGTTGGCTTGCATTTTCGTGATATACTGCATTTTTTAGCATTTCATTGATTGCAATTAGGATAAGCTTATGATCTAGTGCTGCACTTGATGTTGTACTAGAAACCCTTAAATTACATCCTAAATTTTGAGCAAAAATAGAAATTTGTTCCATCGATAAGTTGGGAGAATCGAGTTTAGACAAGTCAGTAATGACACGGTCTAAATCCTGCCACTTACGAATGTTCTCTGTTAAATTCTCTGCTTTATTTTCCTTATATCCTTTATAAGTTTCAGCGATTAGATTTCCAAAACTATCATGGAAATTCACTTTCATATTAAGGGTTACTTGTGCTATTGCATTTTTTTCTATGTCATCAATAAGTGTCTTAAGTCTAGTTTGTTGTTCTTGTAGCCTTACGTTTAGACCTTCTGTAGTTTTAGAAATATGATAAATATCTGAAATATTTGTTGCTGTTATTTTGAAATAGTCGGAATGATTTATGATAATGTGCTCTTTTGAAAATTGCCAAACTTCGCCATCTTGCAAGAGAAAGGCAGGCGTGTCGCTTAGTAGAACACAGTTATTAGCCTTGGTGAGAGTTTCTAAATCATTCCAAAATTCATTTCCATTTTGTAAATCTTTCTGGGTAAGTGCTAAGCTTAAATTATGTAAAATCTGATTAGAAAGAAAAATATCCCCATTCTTTGCAAGAAAGGCAAGTCCCGTAGGCAGAGTTTCAATTGCTTCTTTTATGGAAAGATCCGTAATTTGATTTTTTAATGTAAGGTATGTTTTGGTAAAAGCAAATATGGCATAGATGGAACTTACAAAGGCCAGCATTACATGTAACATGGGTGGAATCTTATCAAAGTAAGCACTAAAAGAAGAGACCTGATAAGTATAAATATTAGCACCACTATAATGCAGTTCCGTTAAAAATATGGTATCGAGCATGATAATAGAAAAGAAAAGAAAGAGTGTAATTACCGTGTTTTTCTAACCTTTATTTTGCAGAAGATATAGGAATGTGATACATAGAACAAGTAAACTTAAGATGAGTATGAAAGGGATAAAAGCTTGTGCTGATAAGCTAATTGTTGTATAAGTCATTGGTTCTCCTTTTATTTCATAAAAATAAATTCGATATGCAAATCATCATTTTCCTCTGATATTCTTATATTGCCATTTAAGTCTCTTAATTTGTTATGCTCAATTTCTGATAAGAATAGGCTTTCCTTTTTACAATCCGTTTGCAAGATAAATAGGATAGTTTCTTCTGTCATATTGAAGGTAAGAAAGACAGCACTCAAATTTTGATAGCTTTGTTTGATCATCTGATGAAATAAATCATAACATAAAATCGCAGTCTTTGAGGGCATTTCAAATAGTTTAACTAAGTTGATGGCACAAGCTTTATGATGAAGTTTCAAAATCCTAAAGCTTTCATCAAAACAAAATACCAAATCTTTAACGGAAATAGCTTCACAAGTTTGGGAACTTAGTATTAAATTTACTTTTCGCTTGATGTGAACCGAATCTAAGAGGAGATCAAATAAAGCATCCATATTATGCTGTGTTTGAATACGATTAACATTTCTACGCATTTCTAAGTTCTTGTATTTGAATTCATTTAATAAGATATCTTGTACTTGTGTTTGTTTTTCAATCAGTGCTGTAGTTTCTCTTTGTTTATTTTCCCTAGATAGGATTTCAATTTCTTGATATAGACTAGCATTGCTGTTTTCAAGTTCTTTGATCTTTTGGCGTATGGCAGAAATATCACTTGTGTAACTAACATAGCCACCACGGATTGCAATCATGTGACGTAGCGTATTTTCGTCGATTTCTATACTTTTATCTAATTGGAGGCGAAGAAAGTCATCTGTTGGAAGCTTTGCTGTATTATCCGAACTATATTTTATTTGTCCATCTAAATCAATGATTTGTGTTCCAAGATTTGATTGTTCAAAAAATATTTTATGATTTTTATTGGAATGAATCAGACCACAATAAATAAAAGATTCTAAAAGTAAAATTATGATGAGACAGCCAAAAAGCGTTATATCTAAAAAGAAATAGCTGCCAAACCACTCGTTATTTATGTAAAGTACGTTATATAGTAAACCAATTAGTATGACACAAATTGGAAGTTTTGGGATTCTTGTGCTGTATTTACGACAGTTTTTTGTGAGTATCATAGTTGCCAAAAGAAGCAGGGTTAAAATAAAAGCTGCGATTAGGTAATATACGATTCCATGAGTATAGGCTTGTCCATAAGCGTGTTTTGTTTTGTCTATCATAAATACCAGACCATGAACGTCATTGGTAAGTACAAAAAGAAATAAGATAGCTGCAGGGATATTTAATAGATACCATTTGGGATTAAATTGATAGTGATCGCCTTTGCCAATGGTAAAGGATAGATAGAACAATAACAGTGGAAGAAATATCATCGGTAAATAATATAAGTACCAAGCGAATCTATCGGGGATAGCCAATGTCCTAAGACATTCATATTTTATAGTACGAACGGAAATCCAGAAAATGATCCCAACCCCAACAAGAAATAAGAATTTTCGAACTTGTGGCTGCATGATTCGTGTGCGATTTCTGAAAATCCAACAAACAAAAATACAGATGAAAATAAAACTGGTACCTAGAGATTTCAAATGGTATAATGCATAATGAGCATTCGTAGGTCCGTATGCACCGAGCAGTCCAGTAACAAGAACAAGAAGTACCAAAGCGAATGGTTTTAATATTTGCCTAGATAGAATTTTTTCTTGCATTTATGTCTTCCTTTCATGTTGTCATAATGTTTTTCTAATTATATCATGCCTACAAAAATAATTTCAAGTTGTAATATTTGATGTCTTTATGAATTTCTGAAATGGATTCCGAGAGTATGTTTTTAT
>CAYJHO010000057.1:0-3983 GCA_964369945.1 uncultured Lachnospiraceae bacterium | reverse complement strand
TTTATGAATTTCTGAAATGGATTCCGAGAGTATGTTTTTATATAAGGGGATAAAAAAAGGATTATCACAAGAAGTAGTTCCTGTGACAATCCTTTATGTTGTTTTATTTGTAGTCGAATTCATCGCCATCTTGGATTACCATTACCATGGTTTTACCAGTATTTAATACGATTTCATTTCCTTCTGAGTCATAATAACGGGTAGCTCCAAACTCGCTGTCCTTTTCCCAAGTACCTTTGATGATTTTCCCTTGAGTAACAAACCAAGCATCTCTTCCTGAGTTATCTACAGTGCCATACCATAAGTAACCATTAGCATCACGAACTTCGTATTCGTTTGCTTGGATAATAAGGTTTGCAAAAGTAAGTTGTTCTCCAGATGCTCCGTCGATATGAGGGCCATCAGTACCACCAGATACATGTTGTGATCTGTAATATAGTTGGTCTGCTTCGTTGTATTCAAAATAAGCTCTTGTTAGAGGGTAGCAACCTGTCATATCTACATAAGTTGCCGCTTCTGCATCCGAATATTGATCTAAAGTATTTGGCTCTGTTAAGCCTGTAAATTTGAAATGAGTTTCATCCGCTAAACCACGATCTTCCATTTCAATATTTTGCTCAGCTGCAACTTCTGCAACTGCAGTTCCATCTATGTAGGCATTGTGAGGTGCATTTCTGTCACTAGAACGGAAAAATGGATCATTTAAGAAGTTTCCATTTAGATTATCTGTATTGGCTTGTGCTAATACATCATCTGCATAATATGGATTTCCAAAGTGTGCAATGATGGCATCCCATTCGAATGCCCAATAAGCATAATAGTCTCTAAGGGAACGAATGTTACCAATTTTGTCCATTTGTGAATATACTTCATATTCATAAATAGCAAGTAAACGAGTCATATTACCTTCTACATTACATTCATATATAATAGATGCATCTGATAAACCAGTGTGCGGGATTGCTGCTGACTCATTAGGAGTAGCAATTGCCAAAGGTCGCATATCTGCATTTTCTTCATAGATCCATTCGTTTGTTAATTTACTTCTCACCATTCCTTCATCAGGCGCTGAGTCATCTATAATTGTTTGTGAGTCTGATTCTTCCGATTCATTTGTCTCTGTTGTTACTGTAGTTTCTTCCACTTCTACATTTACTGGCGCATCGGTCTCTCCACAACCAATGAATAGTGTCGATGATGTTGCAAGTACAAGTAGCAATGCATGGAGTCGTTTCATATAATAAAGCCTCTCTTTCCTTGTAAAAATAATCTGGATTCTGTGTCCATTTCGATATCATAACACAATCGATTTGAAAAGTCATCTTAAAATTAAAGGAAATAATAATAAACGCAAGCAACTACGATTCCCAAGATTGCTCCCATAGCTACTTGAAGCTTTGTATGTCCCACAAATTCCTTTAATTTCTCATCCATAGGCATAACAGAATTTGACATATCTGCCAATAATTCCATCATTTCATTTAAAATTCTAGCTTGCTTTCCAGTTTCTTGCCTTACACCACTTGCGTCGTGCATAACAACAAGAGCAAAAATAAAGGCAAAAGCAAATTCAAAACTACTAGCCCCAAACTGAAAAAAAGCGATGGTTGCTAGGGAAGTTACAGTAGAAGAGTGGCTACTTGGCATGCCACCACTGCCAACCAAACGCTCCCAGTTAAATTCACGTATTACGGCAAGATGAATAATGGTCTTTAGCACTTGTGCAATAAACCAAGACCAAAAAGCTACGGTTATAAAATCATTATTTATTAACTCACTAAAAAAATTACTCATGGATACCTCGTTCTTCTGTGTATTTTGTACTTTTGTTTGGTTCTTTAAAATAGTATTTCCATCTTGTTTTATTTTAATGTAAAATGGGAACATTGTAAAGGAAAAGCTTGTCACAAATCTGTAATTTTGCTATTCTATAAATAAATTAGATGAGCTCTCGGAATCTTTCCGACGAAATTCATGATGAACAAGTGGGGGACAGAGTCCCCTAAGGAAAATCTTGAACCCTAAAGTAAGGGCTCAAGATTCCGAGAGTAAATTAGAGGGAAAGAGGAGAAAAGAATATGAAACTATTGAGTGTGGTGGTCCCTTGCTACAATGAGGAAGAAAATATAAGTTACTTCTATGAAGAATTTATAAAAAATAAAGAATTTTTTGATCAGGAAGACTTGGACTATGAAATCATCTATATCGACGATGGTTCTAGAGATAGAACAGTGGAAGAAATCAGAAAACTTCATGAATTGGATGCTAAAGTAAAAATGATTAGTTTTTCTAGAAATTTTGGAAAAGAAGCAGGACTATTGGCGGGATTAGAGGCAGCAAAAGGCGATTACGTGGTAGCTATGGATGTGGATTTGCAAGATCCACCTAGTTTACTTCCTGAAATGTTTTCTTATTTAAAGGAAGGCTATGACTCGGTAGCGACTAGAAGGGTAAATCGTAAAGGAGAACCAGTAATCCGTTCTTTCTTTGCTAGAAGATTCTATAGTCTGATGAAAAAGATTAGTAAGACAGAGATTGTGGATGGTGCGAGAGATTATCGCCTGATGACAAGGCAAATGGTAGATGCTATTTTGAGCATGCCGGAATACAATCGATTTACCAAAGGAATTTATGGATGGGTTGGGTTTAAGACGAAGTGGATTGAATTCAAAAATATCGAGAGAATGAAGGGGGAAACTAAGTGGTCCTTCTGGAAATTGTTGCTTTATTCTATGGAAGGTGTGATTGCCTTTTCCACAGTTCCACTATCCATAGCAACGATTATCGGCTTCTTGGTATGTGTGCTTTCCTTCTTGGGAATTTTATTCGTTGTGATAAGAACTATGGTATGGGGAGATCCAAATGGAGGCTGGCCATCCATGATTTGTATCCTAGGGTTTTTGTCGGGCGTACAAATGTTTTGTCTGGGCATAATAGGACAATATTTAGCTAAAACATATATGGAAGTGAAAAAAAGACCAATATATATTGTCAAAGATACTATATAATACTAAAATTTTTGTACAAACTAACCAAATTGAAGAAAAATTGACAAATCCCTCTTCACAAAAAACTATATATATGATAGGATAAAACATGTTGCGACACAACACAACAAGGTTACATCTTGTGAAAGAAAATTTAATATAGTCGCTATGTAAAAAGAAGGGGGAATTTTTTGACATGGATATTTTTGGAATGAGTGATGTACAATTAGAAAAGTATATTACAAAGATTATGCTGGACATTGGGGTACCAGCACACTTGAAGGGCTATCATTATCTTCGAAATGCTATTATGATATCAGGAAGAGATATGGAGGCAGTTTCTAGTGTAACAAAGTTATTGTATCCGACAATAGCTAAGAATTTTCGCACCACCAATCAAAAAGTAGAGAGAGCTATCAGAAATGCCATTGAAGTTTCATGGGCAAGAGGCAATAGTGCTACTTTTGAAGAATTGTTTGGCTATTCTTATGAAAAGGGAAAAGACAGACCTACAAACAGCGAGTACATAGCAAGAATCGCAGACAAAATTAGGCTAGACATTAAAGAAATGGCCGAAGAAGGAAATGATATGGAATAATGAGCAGGTATTGGTGATGAGCCAATACCTGTTTTTTTTGCTAGCATAAAGTAGGGCTATATGGTACAATATAAGCATTATGCGTACAAAAGAAGCACACAGACATCGACAAAACGCTTCGAAATGGAGAGGGAAATGAGTTATTTTTTATTATATATCGTAATGACAGAAATATGTCATTTATTGGTTTTATTTACCAGTAGGGATTTGCTGCATTATCAGTATCTTGTTATGGCAGGAAGTATTCTCTTTGCCTTAGGTGTTGTATTCTTTGAACTTAGAAAGAAAAGAAAGCCTTGGGAAATGGGAAATCGAAATGGTGCAATCCTATTGGGAATCAGCAGCCTTCCTATGATTTGGCATTTGATACAAGGCTATGTGATAGATCTTTCAGATGC
>CAYJHO010000056.1:3031-15091 GCA_964369945.1 uncultured Lachnospiraceae bacterium | reverse complement strand
ATCTGCGTTATTTAAAGAACTAATCACTAAGTTCTGAAATGTTTCCATAGCAAGAAAGAAATTTGATTTTCCACTTGCATTTGCCCCATAAATAGCAGCTACCTTTAAGAATTTTTCTTTTAAATCGATGTTAATGAGATTGTATTCATGCTCTTTGTATGCTGCTATAGCACTCATGTCAAGTGTTGCTGTATCTTTAAAAGATAGGTAGTTTTTAACAGTAAATTGAACTAACATATCAACACCTCCTTATATAGTATAGTATAGTAATTTAATTATATTATGTCAATATTTTTGAGAATTATTCACAAAAAAACAAAGATAATCCAAAAATGAACCTTGCTTTGAGGTTTATTTTTGATTTATCTTCATTTATAAAATACTACAGTTCATACTAATGAGACATCGCTTCTAACACATAGATTTGTGAAGTAAAATCTCCTTTATCCGTTCCTGGATGATATACCCCTTTAAAATCTTCCGCTTGAAGTACACCTGTAAATTCAGTTTCTAATATCATACCCACATGCATCAATTCATCCCCGTAGTACATACCACCTGTTTGAGCACACTTGTAGTTCATCTTGGTATCTAAACCTTGCAAGATAAGTTTCTTTAGCGATGGATTCGGTTTCGCTAGAATTTTATAGTACCCGACTATCGCCTTTTTCTTGTTTTTAGATACTACCATCCAGCTATAGGCATCATCTTTTCCATTCTTTAATCGATAGAAATCCCCAAATTGAATTAACTCTCTATGCTCTTTAAAGAATTCTACTTGATTGAAAACTTGCATTTTTTCATCTTCTGTCATTTGATTTACATCTAATTCATAACCAAAGGTTCCAAAATATGCAACATCAGCACGCATTTTCAAACTTGTCTTTCTCTCAACCTGATGATTTGGTATTGCTGCTACATGGCTTCCCATCGATACAACCGGATAGGCAAAACTAGTTCCATACTGAATATGTAAGCGCTCTACAGCATCGGTATCATCGCTAGTCCATGCTTGAGGTGCATAGTATAACATACCTGGATCAAAACGTGCTCCACCGCTGGCACAAGATTCAAATAAAATATGAGGATATTTTGCAATTAATCTATCGTACAATTTGTATACACCAAGAATATAACGATGGAAGAATTCCTTTTGTCTCTCTTTTGGTAATCCTAGTGAATATGCCTCTGTAATATTGCGGTTCATATCCCATTTGATATAACTAATTTCTGAAGTAGCTAAGGTCTTATCCATTTGTTCAAAGATATAATCTACTACCTCATCTCTGCTAAAATCTAGCACAAACTGATTTCTACCATATGATTTATGCCTTCCTGGAACACTAATTACCCAATCTTTATGCTTGGTATACAGTTCACTAACCTCATTGATCATTTCTGGTTCAAACCATAGACCAAACTTCAAGCCCAATGCTCTAATTTTCTGAGATAAGCCTTCTATTCCATTTGGAAGTTTGGCTAGATTCACTTTCCAATCTCCAAGGGAGGTGCTATCGTTATTTCTCTCTCCAAACCAACCATCATCTAATACAAAAAGTTCAATTCCTAATTGCTTTGCTTTTCCTGCAATCTTTAAGATACTCTCTTCTGTAAAGTCAAAGTAAGTAGCTTCCCAGTTATTAATAAGAATTGGTCTTACTTTGTCTTTCCACATCCCACGCATTAAGTGATTTCTATATAAATCATGGAAGGTACGGCTCATTTCTCCTAAGCCTTTATCACTAAATACCATCACTGCCTCTGGTGTTTGGAACTGGCTATCTGGCTTCAGTGTCCAAGTAAATTCAAAGGGATGAATTCCCATCTGCACTCTAGTAACATCATAGGCATCTACCTGTGCTTGTGCCTTGAAGTTTCCACTATAAATCAAACTAAATCCAAAGGCTTCCCCTTGAGTCTCTGTGGTATATTCTCGTTTCAATGCTAGAAACGGATTATGATTTGCACTACTTGCTCCACGAATGCTACCAATTTCTTGTATTCCTTTTGCTAGCTTTCTCGTTGCCACATGTCGCTCTCTAGCCCATGCTCCATCTAATTGTAGCATTTCATAATCTGCATCGTATAAATCTAAACTCATAGACATTGCTGTGTTGATATCCACACTGCTAGTTCCATGATTTAAAAAGCTTGCACTTCTTACGATCGCTGCAAAATGTTCAAAGATATGGTAGTGGAGTACTATATCACATTGAATTTGCTCATCTCGCAAGGTGATATCTAATGATACCACCTCCTCCTCACCACCATAAGTATGTGGCAAGCCTTCTAATTCCTGTTTTCCTTGATAAATGGCATGGCTTACATATTTAAAATCTGTAATACGGCTTCCATCTTCTAAGGCAAGCTGGTAAGCTGGCTCTCTATAGTCTCCTGTTCCATAGGCTGGATATTCTTGCTTTAGAGTTTCCATGGAGAAGTCTAAGTCACCACGAAATACACCCGGAGCTAAGATACATGCCCTTTGCACCATCAAATGATCAAAAGAACTTCGGTCTTGAATGGATGCTCCATAATATAATTGTCCTAATTGTCCATTTCTCATGATTTTCATGATATAACTTACTTTATCATTGTATAAATGAAATGTTTGACTTTCTCCATGAAATATAATTGCCATTGCTTTCTCCAATCTTATTTTTGCTTATTAAATATTTTTTCTAATCCGAGTGCTCCTGCTGCACAAACTGCTGCTAAGATAACAAATGCTATGTATGCTTCCGCTCCTAAGCTACCTGTTTTTGCAAGTCCTAAATCTGAAAATACAATATACATAGATAACATAACAAATACTACGAATGCACTTGCACGGAAACGGTTTTTCCAAGGCTCTACATTTACTAATTCTTTGTCTTCTAATACAAATGCTTTTTCCATTGGTTTTACTTTACCAATCACATACATAATGATACATGTTAGTACGAAAAGAATTGCTGAAACATATAGATAGTGAATTCCTGTATCCCAAACTAATTGAGTGATTGCATATACTGCAACGAAGAATGTAATACCAACTTTTGCTGCTAATGGTGGTACTTTCTTTGTTAAATAGCCCATGAAAATAATAGTAAAGATTGGTACATTAAAGAATCCATTGATGGTTTGTAAATAGTCAAATAATCCAGCTGGAGCATACATAATAAATGGAGCTCCTACCATAGCGATTACTGCAATAATGGTACCGAAAATCTTTCCTTTTTTTACTAATTCTGCATCCGACTTATCTTTTCCCCATTGAGGCTTATAAACGTTTAATGCAAATAGTGTAGAAGCACTATTTAATACACTGTTGAAAGTACTTAAAATCGCACCCATCATAGCTGCTGCAAATACACCGATTAATGCTGGTGGTAATACTGTGTTTACTAACATTGGATATACTGTATCCATATTTTCAATGCCACCGCCAAAGATTTGGAATGCCATAATACCAGGAATAATTACCATAAATGGTGTTAATACTTTTAATAGACCTGCATAAATTACCCCTTTTTGTCCTTCTTTTAAGCTCTTTGCTCCTAATCCACGTTGGATAATAGATTGATCGGTTCCCCAATAGTATAGATTTACAAGTAATAAGCCTGAAAACATGGTTCCGATTGGCAATGGATCTGAATTGCTACCGATTGCATTGAATTTCTCAGGTGTAGCACTTAAGAACATATCAAAGCCTGCTGCTACATTTCCTTCGCCCATATATAGTAATGCAAATATAGGTACTAATAAACCACCAATTACAAGTGCAATTCCGTTGATTGTATCTGAAATTGCAACCGCCTTTAATCCACCAAAGATTGCATAAATAGAACCAACAATCCCTATAATCCACACCATAATCCAAATACCTTGTGCATAAGTAATTCCAAAGATTGCTGAAATATCAAATATTTGACTCATAGCAACTGCACCTGAATATAAAGTGATTGGTAACATATTTACGATATAACTAACTAAGAATAAAATAGTAATAAATTTTCTTGTTCCTGAATCAAAACGTGCTTGAATAAAATCTGGAATTGTGGTAATCCCTTGCTTTAAATATTTAGGTAACAATAGGATCGCTACCAATATTAGAGTAATACCAGAGCCTACTTCCCATCCCATTACACTCATATTTGCTTCGTATGCCTGAGATGACATACCTACAAAACTAACTGCACTTAGGTTGGTTAACAATAAGGATCCTGCGATTACTTTTCCTGTCAAACTTCTGCCACCTAGAAAATATCCATCACTCGACTCTAAATTTCCCTCTTTCGTTCTCCAATAAGTGATCAAACCTACAATTGCTGAAAATAAAACAAAACATCCAATAACTATCAAACTCATTTTCTTTTCCCTTTTCCTTTCGTGAACGCGCGTTTATTCGTTGTGGTAAAAAATGTGTGCTCTTCTTGCACACATCTATTACTATCTAAACTCTGTAACGCTCATTCTTTCTATCATCTGAGGGATACATACTTCATGCACTCCCTTTGATTTTGAAAACAATTTCCCAACACTCATTTCTGCAATATCTACTAAAGGTGTATGTACTGTTGTTAACTGTAAATTCATCCATTCGGAAGATTCTAGATTATCAAATCCTACGATTGAAATATCTTCTGGTATCTTTAATCCAATCTCTTGAATGGCTCTTATTGCTCCGATTGCCATAATGTCATTTGCAACAAATAGGGCACTTGGTTTTTCTTTTAATAAAAGTTTTAGTGTCACTTTATAGGCGATATCATCTCTATAATTACCTCGAACCACATAAGTCTCTTTCCACTTAATTCCTGCTTCTTTGAGAGCTTTACGATATCCCTCTTCTCGTTGAATCGACGATAGTCTGTGATCTCCTGAGATATGAGCTATTTTCTTGTGTCCTCGATCAATCAGATACTTGGTAGCCAAATATCCGCCCAAAACGTTATCTGTATTCACTAATTTGTATTGTATTTGTTTATCATCTGCTTCTGATAACTGATCAATCATAACAATATTATGACCTTTTTGTGCTAGATTCTCTAGCTGCTTCGTTCTGTAGGGAAATCCTACAAAAATCCCGCCAAAAATCATTCGGTTGGTAAAGTATTGTTCCATTTGCTGAAACTCTTCTAACTCTGTAATGGTATATACCAGAGTTAAATACCCCCTAATCTTACAGCTATTAATGATATTTGCTAATAGTTCCATATTGTAGGGTGACTTTGCACCAATCCATTTTCCATTGCTACTTGTTTCATTTACATCGGCCAAAAAGACTCCAATAATATTGTTGGCTTTTCCTGCCAATGTTCTGGCAGATACATTGGGTGTATAGCCATATTCATCTATGACCTTTTGCACCCTTTCTCTTGTTTCTTTTGGAACATTTTTGTAATTATTAATTACTCTTGATACAGTGCTTCTCGATACATTTGCCAGCTTCGCAATTTCTTCACTATTCATAACTACCTCATAAACGCGCGTTCATTTCTATTTCATCATAATTCATCACGCTCAAATTTTCAATCCAAATTTTACATAAATTTTATTTTTTCTATATTGCACAAAAGCCCACTCTGTATTTTGTGCAATATAGATGAAAGTCTAAGTATATGACTCTAAAAGCTCAATGGTCATTTTCAAATCTTCAAAGGTATCCAAATAGTGATAACATCCACCACCATTTCCATACTCTCCTACCATCCTAGTTTGGATACCATCCTCTTCTAATTTCTTGGCTAAGTCTTTGCTATGCTTGACTTGGAATCCAACATGATGAATGCCTTCTCCCTTCTGATTCAAATCATCCCTCCATACGCTTGGCAATTCGTCTGGCTGAATCAATTCAATTTGCATATTATCTAAATCAAAAAACATTAACTTACACTTTGCTTCACTAGGTTCTCCAAGATACTTACCCTTTACCACCTCAGGCTCCCCCGAGGTCACAATAGGGGGTACTTCCATCCCAAAAAACTCAGCATATTTCTTCCCTGCTTCCTCAATATTATGCACCAAAATCCCTATTTGGCAAACGGCTGTAATTCCTAATTTACTATTTCCCATTGTTCCTGCTCCTTTTCCTTTAACATATTATTTCGTGTTTACTTCTTCCACTTTGATCCTTGCTTACCACTATCTGCTTTTCTATTACTTCTTTTAGTTCGGCCACATGTGAAATGATTCCTACTAGCCTCTTGCCTTCTCCAAGTTCCGAAAGTGCTCGCATGGCATAACGTAAGGATTCTTCGTCAAGAGAGCCAAAACCTTCATCTACAAACATAGTATCTAATCGAATTCCACCTGCACTACTTTGTATTTCATCGGAAAGGCCTAAGGCTAAACATAAGGATGCTTTAAAGGACTCTCCCCCCGATAAGGTCTTTACACTTCTAGTGGTTCCATTATAATGGTCGATGACATCTAACTCTAGGCCGCTTTGTGCTTTTGCATTGTCCGCCTCTTTCCTTCGAAGTAACTCATACTGTCCACCACTCATTGTCAATAATCTTCGATTGGCTCTCATAATAATTCGATCAAAATAAGTCATCTGGATATAAGTCTCAAGCATAATCTTATCTTTGCCAGCTAATCCACCATTGGCGGTTGCAGAAAGTGCTCTTGTCCACATATAAGTCTTTTCCACTGTGGATGTTTGCTCTGCTTGTCCTAACAGTTCTTGGTAGCTATAGCGATTGGAAGACAGACGTGAATAACTGTGCTTTTGTTCTTCCCTTAATCGGTTCTTTTTCTCTTGGATATTGGATTGCTTCTCTTCTAAATCTTCTAAGGAAACCTCTCTTACATCAAGCAAACCTCGCTCTAGCTCCTCTTTTTGCCCTAAACTCTTTTGATAAATGGCATCTAGCTTGCGATAATTTTCCTCTGCTTCCTCTTGCTCTTTTCTTAACTTCCCTAATTCTTCTTGTAATGCTTTTCCTGTTTTAAGAATTTCTTCTTTTCCCTCAAATGGTAATTTTTTCTTTTCCTCTTCTAGTTGAAGTTGCCTTGCTCGAAGCTGTTCCTCTAGAACGATGGTTTCTTTTTGCGCTAGGTCTAACCTTCCTTGCATCTGCTCTTTTTCTTTTTCTAAATGCTCTAATTCTTTTTTGGCAAGTTCTAGCAGTCTGTTTTGCTTTTCTAAGTTCTCAATCCTCTTGCCTAAGACATCCCTTTCTGCCTTTACTTGTTCTATATTGTTCTGTACGATAGGACGAATTTCTTGCATGAAATTTTCCTGTATGGCCGCCACTTCCTCTTTTTGAAGCAATTGTTCTAGCAATGCAAATAGATTTTTCTTCTGCTCTTCCCTTTTGGCTGTCACCCTACCTGCCTCATTGGAAGCTTTGGTTCTATCATTATTTGCTTTTTCTAAGCTAAGCTGCAATGCATCTAAGGCTTCTTTGCTAATCAGCTCTCCTGTGATACTTGCCTTATTTGGATGTTCTAGAGAACCACAAACAGGACAAGCTGCGCCATCCTCTAAGTCACTGGCCAAGATTCCTGCTTGTTCTCTTAAATAATTTTGCTGTCTCGTTTCAAATTCTGTGCGCTTCTCTTGATAGACATCCTCTAGCTCTTTATAATGATCTTGGACCTTTTTCAAGTCTCGTAATACTTGAAAGAAGTTCCCTAGTGTTTGTTCTAAATCTTGTAGCTCTAAACTTCTCTTTTCCCATTGTTTCCCATTGTTTTTCTCGTGTACTAATTGTACTGGTGTTTCTTGATACAGAATCTGTGTTTCTTTGTTTTTCTTGCTTTGTATGTCTAAGTTACTAGCCTGATTCGCTAAACTTTCATAGTTTTTCTTGCTTTGATCATACTTTTTCTGCTCACTACTTTGCAGTAACTCTAACTTCTCACAATCTAGATATTTCTCTAACAATTCTTTAAGCTTTGGTAGTTGTTCTCCTATTTCTGCTTGTCTTACTTTTGTTTCCACCTTTTGATGCAACAAGTTTTCTGCTTGTTCTCTCTCTTGCTTTTGCTTCACAAGTTCTATGGTAAGCCTATCTAGGTCTTGTTTCCTTCTTTGCTCTTCCTTTGCTTTTGTGATCGCTTTAATGAGATTCGTCTCTTCCGTTTCTACTGCTCCGATTTGTTTCTCTAGTCCTTCTAAAACTATGGAATCCTCATCATTCATCTTGGCTAATAGCGCTAAAGTATCTTCTAATAACAGCTTGCCTTCTTTTGCTTTTGCTAAAGAGACACTATGTACACTTTCCTCTTCACACACAATGCCTGCAATATATTGTTGAATACTTTGTTTTCTCTGCTGTAATTCTTTGTATAGACTTAGTTCATCGTCCTTTAATTTCTTTTGCAAGCTCTGGTAATAGCCAGTCTTAAAGATTTCTCTAAAAATCTTCTGCCTATCCTCTGTCTTTGCTAATAATAATTTCAAGAATTCTCCCTGGGCTATCATAGCAATCTGGGTAAATTGATTGCGATCAATCCCCATAATCTCCTTGATGGCTGTGGTCACTTCTTTTACCTTAGTAATCAGTCTTCCATCTGGGAATTCTAGACTGGCATCTGCCTTTTCTAAGGTCAATCCATCTCCCCGTTTAGAAGCCCTTAAATACTCAGGATTTCTCCTTACATGATATACTTTTCCCCCATAGGAAAAGTGTAAATCCACATAGGTAGGCGTATGTTCATCTGCATATTTACTTCGAAACATATTTACTTCCCTGTTCGATCCACTAGGATCTCCATAAAGAGCATAGGTAATAGCATCAAAAATAGTTGTTTTACCAGCTCCTGTATCTCCAGTAATCAAATAAATTCCACTTTCCCCAAGGCTTTCTAAATCAAATATGGTTTCTTCTGCATAAGGGCCAAAAGCAGATATGGTCAATGTCAATGGTCTCATCTTCTTCTACCTCACCTTTCTTCCCATATACTCTCAATTACTTGTTCCATATAGTCTCTTTGTTCTTTGCTACATGCAGAATTATTTTGCATAAAATACAGTTCTTCAAATAACTCCATCGGGCTTTTCTGCTCAACCTTAGCATGTTCCATTACCTCTACCTGCTGCCTTGTTCTGCGGTTATCGTAGCTTAATTTCATAATATAGGGATAAAGAATGCGTAGTTTCCCCAAAGCATCTGGTACATCTTCTTCGTCTGTTAAAATCAGATGAACATAGTGCTTCTTTCGTTCCTCGTATTCCTCTGTTCTTGCTGCTAATTCTAGATAGCTGCCCTTTCTCTCACACATATCTCTCATAGCTTCTAATGGAATGAGCCTAAGATCTATCTTCCCTTTTTCACCTACTTCCACTATGGTTACAGATTTCTGATGATGCTTTTCGGAAAAGGAGTATTTTAAAGGAGTTCCCGAATAACGAATGGTCTCTCGTTTCACCGATTGTGGCCCATGCAAATGTCCTAATGCTACATAGTCAAAATCCTCAAATACATCCGCAGATACCTGATCGCTTCCTCCTACGGATAATTCCTCGGACTCACAAGTGCTAGCCCCTGTTACAAATTGATGGGTTACTAAGACATTACGCTCTCTCTTGTCTACGTTCATTTCCTCAATGGCTACTTTCATAGCTTCACTATAGTCCTTAATTTCTAAATCAGGAAACTGGCTTCTTACATGAATTGGCTTAATAAAGGGAAGTAAATAGAAGTTCACCATTCCATGTTCATCTGTTAGAGAAATCTTTTCTATTTCCTTATGATACACTGGGGAAATGTAAATTCCTCTTTGTCCCAAAATTCGTCCGCCAAAAGCCAAACGCTCCGGTGAATCGTGATTTCCACTAATCATAAAAACCTTTGTTTCTCTCTTGGATAGGCGTACCAAAAAGTCATCCAAAACTTGCACTGCCTCTGCTGATGGCACGGTTTTGTCATAGACATCCCCTGCAATCAAAACTGCATCTGGCTTCTCCTGATCTATGATAGACAATATCTGTAATAATATATACTTTTGATCTTCTATCATGGAAAATTCGTTGACACGCTTTCCTATGTGTAAATCTGATATATGTAATAATTTCAATGCTTATCCCCCCTTGTTTCTAATAATCTACCTTCACGTCATCTATATTCTCATACTAATAAGTGTAGCTCAAAAGATTCCTAGGGTCAAGAAAGATTGACATCCTTTCTTATCTCCTATATACTTTAAATAAAAACTAGGAAGGTAATACGTGAGATGAAAAAGTATCAAAACAAGGGTTTTACCCTAGTAGAATTAATTATTGTGGTAGCAGTTATTGCTATTTTGGCTGGAGTGTTAGCACCTCAATATTTGCAATATGTAGAACGTACTAGAGAATCCAATGATTTACAAATAGCAACCAACCTTATGAAAGCAGTAACAGTAGTAGTTGCAGACCCTGAAAACAATGTACCCGCAGGCGAATACTTTGCATTTCGCTGGGATACTTCAACTAGCACTCAAGGACCAAGTCCAAGTGGCGGTACTGGTGGACTAACAGCTGAATTTCGTAATAACGCTGCTTCTACTGAATGGCTTGAAAACATTGAAAGTCAGATTTATAAGATCATGGGATACGATGCTACTTCAACCACTGTAGGAGAATCCATGTCTGCTTTGTCTAAAACAGAGGATTTATTATTTCGTATTAACACTTCCACAGGGGTAATTGAAGTTCATACGTGGTATGCTGATACCTGGGTGGATGGAATTGGTATAGACGCTGACGTGGCAACTTTTTAAGAAACCGTATGACTATATTTTACTAGAAATCAGAATATCAGATAACAAGAAAGAAAAGACAAAGGCATCCTCGGATACCTTTGTCTTTTCTTTCTTGTTGGTTTATGCCAACTTGGCAATCCCCTCATAAAGTTCATAATATCTTCCCTTCTTTTCAAGAAGTTCATCATGATCTCCACGTTCTATAATCTCTCCATGTTCTAGCACCATAATGGCATTCGAATTTCTTACGGTAGAAAGTCTATGTGCAATGACAAAAGTGGTTCTAGTTTCCATCAAACGATCTAGGGCCTCTTCAATGTGCTTTTCCGTACGGGTATCTACGGAGCTTGTAGCTTCATCTAGTACTAGAATTGGCGCTTTCGAAATGGCTGCCCTTGCAATATTTAATAATTGCCTTTGTCCTTGGCTTAGATTTGCTCCATCTCCTTCTAATAAGGTGTCGTATCCATGTTCGAGACGAAGGATGAATCCATGGGCATTGGCCGCTTTTGCTGCAATTTCCACATCTTCATCGCTGGCATCTAGCCTTCCATAGCGAATATTTTCTCTGATGCTTCCTTCAAATAAGTGGGTATCTTGTAGCACCATAGCAATATGTTCCCTTACATAGGACTTTTGGTATTGCTTAATATCAACATCATCGATGGTGATACTTCCCTCTTCAATATCATAAAAACGATTTAGTAAATTGGTAATGGTTGTCTTTCCTGCTCCTGTGGATCCAACTAACGCAATTTTTTGCCCTGGCTTGGCATAGAAAGAAACTTGATTCAATACTTGCTTATCCTTCCTGTAACCAAAACTTACCTGATCTAATTTCACAAAGCCTTTTAATTCTTTTGGTGCAATTGCTCCTTCCTCATCCTCCATCTCTGGTCTTTCGTCCATCATAGAAAATACACGTTCTGCTCCTGCAAGTGCAGAATAGATGGTATTCATTTGCATAGAAATCTCACTGATTGGTCTTGTAAAGTTTCTGGAGTAATTGAGAAACACGGCATATGCCCCTACATCCACAAGAGAACTCAGACACAAAAATCCACCAATAAATGCTGTAATTGCATAACTTAAATGTCCCATTCCTCCCATGATAGGTCCCATAGAGCCACCTAAAAATTGTGCTTTCACTACTTTGTCTTTGTATGCTTTATTATGATCCTTAAAATCTTGGAACGCCTCCTCTTCGTGATTAAATACCTTCACTACTTTTTGTCCTGTAATAGTCTCCTCAATAAAACCATTTAGCCCACCTAGTGTTTCTTGTCTTTCTCTAAAAAATCTTCTACTCTTAGTGGTAATAAATCTTCCCATAAAAAAGAATAAAGGAATTAAAACCAAAGATACAATAGCTAGAATCCAATT
>CAYJHO010000056.1:0-2931 GCA_964369945.1 uncultured Lachnospiraceae bacterium | reverse complement strand
AAAGCAACTGCGTAAGCAATTGCCATAATCCAAATATTTTGAATTAAGATAGCTTCTCCCTTTCCATCAAATAGATTGTTAATAATAGGTCTAAGCAGATAGGAGGCCAGTAAATTCATTCCTGTATTAGTTGCTACACAGATAAATGCAAGTACAACAAGTATTTGATCTCCCCTCAAATATCCCATCAGCCTTTTGATGGTTTTCATTGTATTTTGTGGCTTCACCACTGTCATACCCAAGTGAGCTCCAGGACCCATTCTTTTATCAGGACCTTGTGGTGGAACTTGCCCACTTTTCTCGCCTTCTTTTCTTTGTTCCGGCCTATGATGTGGAGGTTTTCTATGATCTTCCATTTCTCTTTCCTTTCTATGCCATGACTTCTTTATTTCGTTGTGATTCGTAAATTTCCCTATAAGTTAGACTATGTTCCATCAGATCAAGATGTCTACCTACTGCTTCTATCCTACCCTCATTCATTACCACAATTTTATCTGCACTGATAACGGAAGAAATCCTTTGTGCTATGACAATCTTGGTAGTTTCTTTTAAATCATTCATAAGATAATCTCGAATTTTTCCTTCTGTTGCTGTATCGACTGCACTCGTAGAGTCATCTAATATAATAATTTTCGGCTTTTTCAATAAAGCTCTAGCAATACATAATCTTTGCTTTTGCCCTCCTGAAAGGTTAACCCCTCCTTGGCCTAGAACCGTTTCATATCCTTCTGGGAAACTCTCAATAAAGCTATCCGCTGCTGCATAGGATGCCACTTGCTTCACCTCTGCAAAATCCGCATGTTTGTCACCATAACGCAAGTTCTTCTCTATACTTCCTGAGAAAAGTACATTATTTTGTAATACCACTGCCACAGAATCTCTCAAATTCTTGAAAGAATACTCTTTCACATTCTTTCCATCCACCAAGATTTCTCCACTATCATTATCGTAAAGCCTAGGAATCAGGGAAACTAGTGTGGTCTTTCCACAACCTGTGGAACCGATAAATCCTACCGTTTCTCCTGCTCCAATTGTAAGATTAATATCTGTTAATACATGTTCCTGGCTATCTTTGTAATATTTAAAATAAACCTGTTTAAAGGTAATGCTACCGTTTTCTACCACAGTATCACTTTGCTTAGCTTCTACAATCTTCTCATGAGTATCAAAAATTTCATTGCTACGCTTTACACAAGCAAAGGCTCTTGATGCTGACATCAATATATTGGCTAACATCATAAGAGAGGATAAAATCTGGCCTGTATAGGTAACAAATACGGAAATATCACCAATCTGTACACCGCCATTGATCACTCCCATTCCACCAAAATACAAAATAGCAATGGTAGTGATATTAACTGCTAAGGTCATAATCGGCATTTGTAACATGGTAATACGAAATACTTTTAATCCCGTATTTTTCATATCGGCATTGGCTGTCTTGAATTTCTGAATCTCTGTATACTCACGAACTAATGATTTAATGACTCTAATATTCGTTAGGTTCTCTCTTACAATGGAATTAATTCGATCGATTTTGGTTTGTAAGAGAGCAAATTTCTTGTAACTTAGAGAAACAATAATAGCAATCGCAATGGTTAACACTGGAACCACTACCACAAAGATTAAGGCAAGTTGGTGATTTACCGTAAATACCATAATCAAAGTTCCAATCAAAAGTGCAGGAGCTCGTACTAACATACGAAGAGACATTTCCACTAAGTTTTGTATTTGCACAATATCATTGGTTAACCTTGTCACCAAGGATGCTGTGCTGAATTTATCAATATTGGCAAAGGAAAAGCTTTGTATCTTTTGAAACAAGGCCTCTCTTAAATCGCAACCAAAATATACGGATGCCCTAGTTGCAGTGTAAGCACACGAGATACCAGCTGCCAAACCTAAGGCTACAAAAAACAACATACGAAAACCATAGCCCCAAAGAATGGAGACATCTTCTCCTGCTACAAATCCATCAATGATTTTTCCTGCTAGAACAGGGATATTAATTTCTGCATAAACCTCTACAATCATCAAAAGTGGAGATAATATGAAAAAAAGCAAATGGGGTTTGATAAACTTTAGATATCGTTTCATACTCTATCTCCCATCATCTGATCCAAATTGTGATGCATTCGATCCAAAAAGGATTCAAGTACATTCATCTCTTCCTCGCTAAATCCTTGAAAAATTGCTTTATCTAGTCTTTGAAACAATTCATGAGTTTCTTCAATAAACTCATCTCCCTTATCTGTAAGCTCAATCTGATTCGCCCTAGAATCGTTATCATCTTCCCTTCTTACGATATAGCCTTTGCTTTCTAGCTTTTTCAAACTTACTCCCACAGAAGCTGGGCTAGTTCCTACCCGTCTAGCAAGTTCTCTTTGTGAAAGATTTTCATGATCTGCTATACGCATTAATAATCTTGACTCCCCTGCAAATACCTCTGTTTCATTTAAGTTTTGATGTAACACACGCTCAAACATATGATGGGCTTGCTTCATCTTGTGCTTTATAATCCTTTCTTTTGTCATAAGGTCATTTTTATACTTTTTACGACACATAAAATCATCTCCTTTATTGTATACTAGTTTATCATATATAAGCATATTGTATACTAGTTTACTATGTCTGTCAAGAGAAGACAAAGGGATTTTTTAGAATCATATTTCCATATATACAACCATGGTTTCTTATTGTACCATATGCCTTTATATGCTATGATTACTATGCTGATATTGTGCCTTAATCCTATTATCTCTAGCCGAATTTTGATTTTTATCGAAGTAGACACAAAAATTATATTAGCAGAGAGGTATATTTGAACAATCTTAAAATTGCTATCTGTGATGATGATAAGGAATATAGTATGTTGTTTTCTGAATCGCTAATCAAGTATAACACTGATATAGAGCAAGACAAATTTGAATT
>CAYJHO010000055.1:13658-15151 GCA_964369945.1 uncultured Lachnospiraceae bacterium | reverse complement strand
GGAGACCACAACAGAGTTTTATAAACTGGTAAAATCCTTACATGATGAGGGTATTACTATCGTCATGATAACACATACCTGAATGAGGCTATTTCTGATGCAGGATTGGTACTTTATTTCAATAATTGTGGTGTAGATTGTGTCACTGCAGAATCGTATAAGGAGGTAAGTAATTCATGTTAGAGACGTTATTATCCTATCTATCGTATCCATTTGTTATTTACGCATTAATTGTGGGGATTTTAATTGCTTTTTGCTCCTCTTTACTTGGAACAACACTTGTGTTAAAAAGGCTATCTTATATTGGAGATGGTCTTTCTCACATCGCCTTTGGTGCAATAGCCATTGCCTCTGTACTTGAAATTACGAATCAAGATGTATTAGTTTTTCCCATCACAGCACTAAGTGCTGTAATGCTTTTAAGAATTGGACAAAATACCAAAATAAATGGAGATGCCGCTATTGCAATGATGTCTGTAGGATCGTTAGCCGTGGGATATCTACTTATGAATGTCTTTCAAGTTTCGTCAAATTTAGCAGGTGATGTCTGTACTACTTTATTTGGATCAACATCTATTTTGACGCTTACCATGGCTGATGTTACAACTAGTGTAGTCCTATCATCGTTTGTAGTTATAGTATTTTTGCTTTTCTACAACAAAATATTTTCGGTTACCTTTGATGAAACGTTTGCCAAAGCAAGTGGAGTAAAGACTGAAATATACAATTTAATCATTGCGGTTACCATAGCAGCAGTTATTGTTGTTGCCATGAATTTGGTAGGTTCACTACTAATTAGTGCACTTGTTATATTTCCAGCACTATCTTCTATGCGAATATTCAAAAACTTTAGGTCTGTTATTATTTCTTCCTCTATCATATCTGTATTTTGTGCATTCGTAGGGATTATTATTTCTATACTTTATGGCACCCCAGTAGGAAGTACCATTGTTACAATGAATATTGCTGTATTTGCAATAGCTTGTTTTATAGGAAGGTTAGGTGTAAAGGAATGAAAAAAATATTAGTAACAACGATAACAATGATGATATGCTTCCTCCTGTCTTCTTGTGGGATAGAGGAAGAGGTGCTGATAGAATCAACAGAAGAAGCACCATTGGTGGAATCAACAGAAGCAGATCCATTAATAGAATCGGCAGTGGAAAGCGAGATTGCAGATTTTGTTGATCAGGATGCGATTTCGGTATCAGAAGATTATAGGATAATAGTCAAAGATGCAGAGGGGAACGATATAACGATTAGCCCTGAAAATACCACACCAGATTCCGATGTAGATTTTGATTTTATGCAAATGAGTTCTACTATGGTATATGCACAGGTATATGACTTGATGGTGAATGCAGATGATTATTTTGGTAAGACATTTAGAATGGATGGAATTTATTATGAATTACTAGAGAGTAGTGGAGAACTACTATATTTTATCATTATCAATGATGCAAGCGGGTGCTGTCCACAAGGCTTAGAGCTTA
>CAYJHO010000055.1:2547-13648 GCA_964369945.1 uncultured Lachnospiraceae bacterium | reverse complement strand
GATGGAATAGAAGTCCCAAGCCCTGACAGTAATATTACAGTAGTAGCTAGTGTTGATACTTATGAATATGAGGGGGAACTTTATTCTTACATGCTTGTTACTGAAATGGAAATTCAATAATGCTTAACGTATTTACCGGAAAGTTGTGTCTTTTTATTTGACAAGAATAGTAGTTAGTTGTAAAATAATAGGATAAAGTTTAGGAGCGTGCTAGTTGAATGGGTGTATTTGGAAAAGGAATTTTTAATAAGAATAGTACTATGACACAGAGTGAAAAGAATACAGGTATCTTGACTTTTCAAGAATTTGAAGAAAAAGCTAGTGCAATGTTGGCTAAATCTGTGGCAAATGAATATATGATCATAAGTTTTGAAGTAGATCAGTTTGCAGCGATTATTGAAATCGGTGGAAAAGAGCTTGTGAAAGCAATCTTAGGTCGTGTAGAAGAGGTGATGTATCCTTTAGTAAATGCACAAGAGGGAATTATATGCCGTATAGCAGGTTGTCAATATATTGCCTTGGCGAAGCAAGTTGAATTTTCAGATTTAGAAGATAGATTCTATAGTATTGAAAAACAATCGTTAAGAGAAATCTTGAAGACAGACAATGTAGCACAACTATCCTTAAATGTAAGTGCAGGGGTATATTTCATTCGAACTGGTAGAGGTCATTTATACCAATATATGGAATATAGTGAAATCGCTAAGAATATGAGAAAGCATGAGTTTGGTTCTACCTTAGTGGAGTTTACACATACCATGCATGATAAGCAAAAGGATGTGAATCAGGTAATATCTAAGATGCAAAAAGCTCTGGTACGAAGAGAGTTTGTTCCTTATTTACAACCAAAGGTAAATCTAGTATCAAGAAAGACCGTAGGAGCCGAGATTTTGGTTCGCTGGGTAAGTGAGACAGGTTTAGTACCGGCAGGAACCTTTATTCCTGTTATGGAAGAAAATGGATTTATTACTTCCCTAGATTTCTATATGTTTGAAGAAACTTGTAAAGTGTGGAAGATGTTAGTAAAGGAGAAGGTAAAGGGAATCGATTATTTGAGTGTGAATCTTTCAAGAATTACTTTACTTAGACCTGATTTAATAGAGAAGCTTTCTGAAATATTAGGAAAGTATCAGTTAGATGCTAATAGAATTGAGTTAGAAATTACAGAGTCAGCTTTTGTAGATTGCCAAGATATCGTTACAGCTAGAGTACGAGCATTGAGGGAAGTAGGTTTTTATATAGCGATAGATGACTTTGGAAGTCATTACTCTACCTTAACTTCGTTGCTTAACTTAGAAGCTAATACGGTGAAATTAGATCGAGCCTTTATTAGCGCTTTGATTACACAGAAAGGAATGGCTTTTCTTTCTTCCATGATTATTACATTTCAAAATGCTGGATTCCATCTTGTATTTGAGGGAATCGAAACTAACGAACAGCATGATATTATATCAGATTTTGGATGCGATACAGCTCAAGGGTATTTATATGGAAGACCAATGCCATTTGATGATTTTGTAAGATATACAAAGGAACACTAGAAAGTGATAAAAACCAACCAATTTGGTTGGTTTTTTTATAGATCGCTATGCCAATTGGCATAGCGATAATTTCGCATAAAGGAGAAGTAAGATATGAGCCAAAAACAATTTCTTGGGACAGAACAATATGTAGCAAGTGAAGAATTGATGTCAAGTGTGAATATAGCAATGGCACTAGAAAAGCCATTATTAGTAAAAGGGGAACCAGGTACAGGGAAAACCATGTTAGCAAAGGCAGTAGCAAATGCATTAGGGAAGGAACTGTATATTTGGAACATTAAATCAACAACAAAAGCGCAGGATGGATTGTATCAATATGATACCATACAAAGACTCTATGACGGACAATTTGGAGAAGCAGATGTTCATGATATTTCACAATATATTAAATTAGGAAAACTTGGAGAAGCTTTTGAAAGTGATGAGCAGGTAGTTCTTTTAATTGATGAAATAGATAAGGCTGATTTAGAGTTTCCTAATGACCTTTTATGGGAATTGGATCAAATGGAATTTTACATCTATGAAACAAAGAAAAGTATAAAGGCTAAGAAAAGACCAATTGTGATTATTACATCAAATGCAGAAAAGGAATTGCCAGATGCTTTTTTAAGAAGATGTGTATTCCATTATATTGATTTTCCAAGCAAAGACCTTATGGAGGATATCGTAAAGACACATTATCCAAAGGTAGAGGAACATTTATTAGAACAAGCACTTCAAGTGTTTTATGATATACGCGGAATTAGGGAGCTGAGAAAGAAACCTAGTACCTCAGAATTTATCGATTGGATTAATGCCTTACAAGTAGGAGGAATTGCAGCAGATACCCTTAAGAGAGAACTTCCTTTCTTAGGCGTTATTATCAAAAAGGATGATGATTTAGAAGTGGTTTCTAAGAGGAACTGGTAAAAGGAGGTGCTATGTTTCAGAAATTATTCGATGCATGTAAGGCACAGGGCATAGATGTGTCATTATCAGAATGGCTAACCTTTCAAGAAGCCTTAGATAAAGGACTAGCAGGGAATAGCTTTACTAGTTTCTATTATTTAGGAAGGGCACTGTTAGTAAAGTCAGAAGCAGAATTCGACAAATATGATATGGCATTTGATCAGTGTTTTAAAGCAATCAAGAAAGAAACTGAAGTTACCAAGCAAATGTTAAATTGGTTGGATAAAAGTGAGATAACAGACCAATATCAAGAAGAAGCTAGACATGAGATGAACGAAATGGAAAAGGCTGAAATGGTCAAGGATAAAGAAGAGGTAGAAGCTAAGTTTCGTGAGAGATTAAAACAGCAAGATAGTGAGCATAATGGTGGAAACTTTTGGATTGGAACCATGGGGAAAACTGATTTTGGGAACAGTGGAACCAATATGGGAGGAATTCGCATTGGAGGAAAACCAGGGAATCACTCTGCCTTTTCTGTAATTGGAGAAAAGAAATACAGAGATTTTCGAGAAGATAAGGTAATCGATAATCGCCAGTTCCAAATGGCACTTAGAAAGTTAAGGCAGTTTAGTACGAATTTAGATATTCCAGAAACTGAATTAGATATTGATGGCACAGTTGCTAAAACCTGTAGCAAAGGTGGACTTTTGCATATAGAAATGAAAAAGCCTAGAAAAAATGCTGTAAAGTTATTATTGCTTATGGATTCAGGTGGAACTATGATTCCTTATACTAGTTTGTTAAGTGAGATATTTCAATCGGTACATAAGGCGAACCACTATAAAGATGTGAAAACCTATTATTTTCATAATTGTATTTATGCTAAACTCTATAAGACTCCAGAATGTGAGCACGGAGATTGGATTGATACTGAGTGGTTATTTCGCAATTTAGATAGTGACTATAAGGTGATTATTGTAGGAGATGCTGCAATGGCACCAGAAGAATTGTATAGTGAAAATGGAAATTATAGAGGACCCAATGGCGGTCTAAGTGGGTTTGAATGGTTGCAATTATTACAAAGGCATTTTAAGAAAATCGTGTGGCTCAATCCCAAGATGGCTCCAAAAGCAGCCCCTTGGCGTGAAGCAGAAACTGCGATTAAACAGCTGTTACCGATGTATAAGTTAACGGTAAAAGGGCTAAATGAAGCAATGATTACATTAATGTCAAAAAATTTAAAATAAAAAAAGGATTTTGATTCTAATGTGCAGAATAACTTAATAGGAGTGATTTTTCGACAGGAGGTACAAGGAATGGATGGTAGTCTTTTGATACGAGAACAGGTGGAACAAAGAGAGGCTGAGTATTTGAGTGAATACGCAGCTTTAAGTAGTAAGAGTAGAGGAAGGGCAAAGCCAGAGGCTGAGTGCGACATTCGTCCCGTTTATCAAAGGGACAGAGATCGAATTTTACATAGCAAAGCCTTTCGAAGATTAAAGGATAAGACACAAGTTTTTTTGACTCCCAATGGAGATCATTATCGTACCAGGTTGACACATACATTGGAAGTATCTCAAAATGCAAGAACCATTGCAAAAGCATTGAAAATGAATGAAGATTTGGTGGAAGCAATAGCACTCGGTCATGATTTGGGGCATACACCATTTGGGCATGCAGGCGAAAGGGCATTATCAGAGGTTTGTTCTAAGCCCTTTATTCATAGTGAACAAAGTGTTAGAGTAGTAGAATTTGTTGAAAAAGATGGCTGTGGATTAAATCTCACCTTTGAAGTAATCGATGGAATTCGAAATCACCAAAGTGACGGAAATCCGATTACCTTAGAGGGGAAAATCGTAAGATTATCAGATAAAATGGCTTATATTCACCATGATATGGATGATGCGATTCGAGGTGGTATCTTGACAGAAGAGGATTTACCGAAAGAAATCACCGATGTTCTAGGGAAAACCTTGAAGGAACGTCTCAATCATTTGATTCATGATATTGTAACACAATCGATCAATAAGAATGATATTGTCATGTCAGAAGAAGTACACACTGCTATGATGAACCTTAGAAAATTTATGTTTTATGAGGTGTATAATAATAAGGTTGTGAAAGCAGAAGAACAAAAAGCGGAACAATTAGTCATTCGTTTATTTGAGTATTATATGAAGCGAATCGATAAGCTGCCAAGGGAAGTGCTGGTGCACTTAGACTTTGGGCAGACGAAGGAGCAATTAGTTTGTGATTATATTGCATCCATGAGTGATAAATTTGCCATTAAGACATTTGAGGCACTCAACATTCCAAAATCTTGGGAATATTAAGGGAGGTATGAATGTATTACCCTGATGAACTAATAGAGGAAATCAGAACAAAAAATGACATCGTAGATGTGATAAGTTCTTATGTGAAATTACAGAAAAAAGGTGGTTCACATATGGGACTTTGTCCTTTTCATAATGAGAAAAGTCCTTCTTTTTCGGTATCAGGCTATAAGCAGATTTTTCATTGCTTTGGTTGTGGAGAAGGGGGCAATGTCATTAGTTTTATTATGAAATATGAAAACTATTCCTTTCAGGAAGCCATCCAAATGTTGGCAGAGCGAGCAGGAGTTAGTTTACCAGAAATTAGCTATAGTGAGGAAGCTAAGAGTAAGGAAAGGGCAAGAGCTAGATATTTAGAAATGAATAAGGAAGCTGCTACCTATTTCTATTACCAGTTAAAGTCAGAGAAAGGCACACAGGCTTTAGAATATTTAAATGGTAGAAAACTTCTTCCAGAAACGATTAAGAATTTTGGCTTAGGTTTTAGCAACAAGACCAGCAATGATCTTTCCTTATATTTAAAAAGTAAAGGTTATAGTGATAAAGAGTTGATTACCATTGGATTAAGTTCTTTTGATGAGCGCTTTGGTTTACATGATAAATTTTGGAACCGTGTGATGTTTCCCATTCAAGATGTAAACAACAAAGTAATAGGATTTGGCGGAAGAGTTATGGGGGATGGTAATCCCAAATATCTAAATAGTGCAGAAACTCCAGTTTTTGATAAGAGTAGAAATCTCTATGGACTTAATTTTGCTAGAGCAAGTCGCACTGGGAATATTATTGTATGTGAAGGTTATTTAGATGTAATAGCCATGCACCAAGCAGGTTTTAAGCAAGCAGTGGCTTCTCTTGGAACCGCTTTTACTTCAGGACAAGCTAATTTGCTTCGTAGGTATACGGATGAGGTGATTCTTGCCTATGATAGTGATAACGCTGGAATTAAAGCAGCGATTCGAGCTATTGGAATTTTAAAAGAAGCAGGTTTAAGTGCCAAGATATTAAATGTGGAGCCTTATAAGGATCCAGATGAGTTTATCAATGAACTTGGTAAGGAAGCTTTACAACAAAGAATTCAAGAGGCCGAAAATAGTTTCTTTTTTGAAGTCCGAATACTAAAAGCATCTTATAATTTACAAGATCCAGAAGATAAAACTAAATTTCATAAAGAAATTGCAAGAAAGCTTTGTAGTTTTGAAATTGATATTGAGCGAGATAACTATACCCAAGCAATTGCAGAAAAGTATTTGATTGGAATCGAGAATCTAAAGAAACTAGTGCAATCCTATGCAGCACAAAATGGTGATGTTAAGCAGGCGGAAAGGCCAAAGTCAGGTATTCAAAAGAAAATGACAGCCTATGACCACAAGAAAAAAGTACAGCGTATGCTGATTACATGGATTACAGATGAGCCAGACATATACCACAAAATTAAGAAGTATATTGGAGTAGGTGATTTTACAGAAGATTTGTATAAAGAAGTTGCTACCATGCTTTTTGATCATATAGAACATAATAAATACAATCCCGCTTCTATCATTTCGAAATTTGAAGATGAAGAAGTACAAAAAGAGGTAAGTGCTCTATTCCATACGAAATTAGATGGAATTGACAGCATTCAAGAAAAAGAAAAGGCATTACATGATATAGTGTACGCAGTAAAGAAGTGCAGTTATGAATATTATACAGAAAAGTCAGGAAGTGACGTAAGAGCCTTGCAAGAAGTAATCGCAGGAAAAAAGGCATTAGAAGAACTGGCGAAAGTGCATATTCTGCTTTCATAAGCTCATACTATGGAATAATGGAAGGATGGAACCATAATGGATGAAAACACACAGGTGAAATATGAAGAGAAAATTAAAGGATTGTTAGAGCTTGGGAAATCAAAGAAAAATACCTTAGAGCAATCAGAGGTAGTTGATTTCATGTCAGAACTACAATTGTCAGCAGAGCAAATAGAGCGTGTGATTAATGCGCTTGAAGCTAGTGGGATTGATGTACTTAAAATACCACAAGACGATGACATTGATGGCTTAGAAGATGAACTTCTTTTAGTAGATGATGATGAAGTAGAAGAAGTGGACATTGAAACCATTGATTTAACAGTGCCTGATGGTATCAGTGTAGAAGACCCTGTTAGAATGTACCTAAAGGAAATTGGGAAGGTGCCACTGCTTAGTGCGGATGAAGAGATAGAGTTAGCAAAACTAATGGAAGAGGGAGATATAGAAGCTAAGAAACGTTTAGCAGAGGCTAATTTACGTTTAGTGGTTAGTATTGCTAAGAGGTATGTTGGTAGAGGAATGTTGTTCCTTGACTTAATTCAAGAAGGAAATCTAGGTCTGATTAAAGCGGTAGAGAAATTTGATTACAGAAAAGGGTATAAATTTTCTACATACGCTACTTGGTGGATTCGTCAAGCAATTACAAGAGCAATTGCGGACCAAGCAAGAACAATCCGTATTCCGGTTCATATGGTAGAAACTATTAATAAACTAATTCGAGTGAGTAGACAATTATTACAAGAATTAGGACGTGAACCAAGTCCAGAAGAAATTGCAGAGCAAATGGAAATGACGGTAGAGAGAGTTAGAGAAATTATTAAAATTAGCCAAGAGCCAGTTTCGCTAGAGACACCAATTGGTGAAGAGGAAGATAGCCATTTAGGAGATTTCATCCAAGATGAGAATGTTCCAGTTCCTGCAGAAGCTGCAGCAAATACTTTATTAAAGGAGCAATTGGCAGAAGTTTTAAAAACACTTACAGAAAGAGAACAAAAGGTACTTAGACTTCGTTTTGGCTTAGATGATAAAAAAGCTCGTACATTAGAAGAAGTAGGAAAAGAGTTTAAGGTTACAAGAGAGCGTATTCGTCAAATCGAAGCAAAAGCTTTGCGAAAATTGCGTCATCCAAGTAGAAGTCGTAAGTTAAAGGATTATTTAGATTAATATGGAACTTTCAAAAAGATTACAAGGGGTGGCCGATTTCGTGTCACCCTGCCCTGTCATATGTGATATTGGGTGCGATCATGGTTATGTATCTATTTATTTAGCGGAAAGTAAGAGGGCTAATAGAGTTATTGCTATGGATGTAAACGAAGGTCCATTGCAGCAAGCGAAGTTAAATGTAGCTCATAGTGTTGTTTCAGATAAAATAGAATTTCGTTTATCCGATGGACTAAGTGCAGTGAGAGAGAGAGAAGCAGATGGATTTATCTGTGCTGGTATGGGAGGACGTCTTGTCTGTAAGATTATGAGACAAGGAAGTTTGGTGATGCAGCAGATGAGTTTTGCTATTTTACAACCACAATCAGAAATCGATATCGTAAGAAATTATATTTATGAAATAGGATGGCACATAGAGGCTGAGGATATGATTTTGGAGGATGGAAAATACTATCCTATTATGAAAATAGTGCCTGGAAAATCAGAGAGTTTAACAAAAGAAGAAGCTATGTATGGGCCACTTTTGTTAAAGGAAAGGCATCCGGTGTTGCTAGATTATTTAGATTCACAAATAAGGTTAAAAGATGAACTGGCAAAGAAATTAGAAGAAAATAAAGTAGAGGCATCTAAGTTAAGAGCAGCAGAGTTAAGGAACGAATTGCAATATATACGTAGAATACGAAATGGAGAATCCTATGACTTGTAAAGATATCATAGAGAAATTAGAAGTTTTGTCCCCTATTCATTTTGCACAATCTTGGGATAATGTGGGATTATTGGTAGGAAGAAAAGAGAAAAGAGTATATAGAGTCTTGTTATGTGTAGATATCGATGAAACTGTGGTAGATAGAGCCATTAGCGAAAAAGTAGATATGATTATTAGTCATCATCCTTTTTTGTTTTCTGGTATTAAGAAAATCACAGATGCAGATTTCCTAGGTAGAAGAATTTTGGGTTTGATCCAGGCAGATATTTGTGTCTATGCCATGCATACTAATTTCGATATCATGGGAATGGCCGATGCAGCAGTAGAAAAATTAGGACTTATGGACCGGGTTGTACTACAGAAAACCTACGAAGATGAGATATCGGTAGAAGGTTTTGGAAGAGTAGGAAAACTAAAGCAAGTGATGTCTCTAAAGGATTTGGCTCTTTTTGTAAAAGATTCTTTTGAAATAGAACATGTAAAAGTGTTTGGTAATTTAGATTTGATGTGTTTGGATGTTGCTATTTGTCCAGGCTCTGGCAAAAGTTTAGTGAAGGATGTAGTAGAAAAGAATGCCGATGTCTATATCACAGGAGATGTAGATCATCACACCGCTCTTGATTTATTAGCAGAAGGGGTTTGCGTGATTGATGCAGGACACTACGGGATTGAGAAATTATTCGTACATTATATGAATCAATATTTTAAAAAGATGTTACCAGAAATTGAACTGATAGACTCAGAAGAAATGAGTCCATATCAGGTGATTTAGAGTATTTTTGACGGCATGGAGGGAAGGGTGAAAATTATGAAGCAAAATGTTTATCGTACTTATATTAGAACAGCTATTATGCTATTGTGTAAAGCAGTAGCAGATGTTACAGATTTAGAAACTTCTTGGAGTTGTACTGTAGATTATACCATTGGTGATGCTTATTTTATTCGTACCAGAAAAGATGTTTCATTTGATACCACCATCTTAGAGAAGATAAAGCAAAGGATGTTAGAGTTAGTAGAGGCAAAAGCAGCGATTGTTTCAAAGGCATTTTCCTTAGAAGAGGCAAGGGCAATGTTTTCCGATATGTTGATGGAAGAAAAGGCAAAACTTTTCCGTTATCGTAGAAGTGATGGAATTAATTTGAATTGCTTGGAAGGATATTATGATTATTTCTATGGTCCATGCTTTCCAGATGTGAGTATTGTGGATACTTTTGATATATTAGAGGCAAAAGGTGGATTCTTTTACTTATTACCTGCTAAGGATACGATTCATGAACTTCCTAATTATGAACAACTACCTCTTTTGATCCAAACCTTAGAAGCAAGTCACGAATGGTATGAAAAGCTTGGAATTACCACCATAGGGGATTTGAATGATAGGATCTGTGGAGGCGATATACAGGATATGATTTTGGTACAAGAATCTCATCAAGAAGGAGAGATTAGTGATATCGCCAAAGAGATTTCTAGTAGAGAGCATGTAAAGTTTGTTATGATTGCAGGACCTTCTAGTTCAGGAAAAACTACTTTTAGTCACAGGCTATCGATTCACTTAAAAACCTTAGGGAAAAAACCACATCCGATTGCTTTGGATAATTATTTTGTAAACCGCACCAATACACCACTTGACAAGGATGGAAATCCGGACTTTGAATGTTTAGAATCTGTAGATGTGAAAAAGTTTAATGAGGATATGACAGAACTGTTAGCTGGAAAAGAAGTGGATATGCCTCAGTATAATTTCAAGACTGGAAAGCGTGAGTATGTAGGTAATAAGCTGAAATTAGATAAGGATGATATATTAGTAATAGAAGGAATCCATGGTCTTAATGACAAGCTTTCCTATAGTTTACCAAATGAGAGTAAGTTCAAAATTTATATCAGTGCTTTAACTAGTTTAAATATTGATGAGCATAATCGAATTCCTTCTACGGACAACCGCCTGCTTAGACGCATTGTTAGAGATGCTAGAACAAGAGGTCAGACAGCTGCGAACACCATAGATATGTGGCAATCGGTTCGAAGAGGAGAAGAAAAGTATATTTTCCCATTCCAAGAAAAGGCAGATGTTATGTTTAATTCCGTTTTGATTTATGAATTAGCGGTTATGAAGCAGTATGCAGAACCACTGCTTTTTCAAATTAAAGAAGACGAGCCGGCTTATGAAGAGGCAAAACGCTTACTGAAATTTCTTGATTATTTCTTAGGCGTAAGTAGTGAAGCGGTACCACTAAATAGTATTTGTAGGGAATTTGTAGGTGGCAGCTGTTTTCATTGTTAATAAATTATATATATAGTAAGGCACTTTCTGTGATTTGTAGAAAGTGTCTTTTTCTTTTGAAAAATAATAAAAATAATAAAAATAACAAGAAATATTGACAAATTATCTGTTTTTTTCTATTATGAAAATGATAGATAAAATATTGTTTAAAAGAGGAGGTATTCTGTGAAGCTTAAAAGTATATCAGCATTATTGGTAGCATTTGCTTTAACATTACAATTGAGTACAACAAATGTGGTAAATGCAACAAGCGATGTAGATGGGAATGTGATAACAACAGAAAGTGTAGAAACGACAGAAAGTGTAGAAACAGAAACAAGTACCGAAGCAGGAACAGAAGAAAGTGTAGAAACAACAGAAAGTGCAGAAACAACGGAAAGTGTAGAAACAGAAACAAGTACGGAAGC
>CAYJHO010000055.1:0-2447 GCA_964369945.1 uncultured Lachnospiraceae bacterium | reverse complement strand
GAAACAGAAGAAAGTACAGAGACCGAGGAAAACACTGAAATAGAAGAAAGTGTAGAAACAGAAGAAAGTGTTGAAACGGACGAAAGTACTGAAGAAGAAGCAGAAGAGGCGGCACTTTTTGCAGCTACGTTTGCGATAGAAAACCTCATTATAGAGGATGATGGAATTACCTATATAAGTAGTGATGATGGGGATACCATTTACGCCAATGGGGTAGCTATTCAAATCGAAAAAGGTGCTACTGCTGGTCAAACGTCAATTCGCTATGATAGTAATAAGGATGGGAATTTTACAAATGATGACCTCTTGGTGAATTTAGATGGAGTTACAAGCACTGACTTATCTGATGCTACTATTTATGGTGGTAGTAATGAGGCGTATTCAAAGGAAAATACCAACACGGAAATTACCGATACAAATATTACCATGATAGGTGGTAGTGTTGGTACTATTTATGGTGGCTCTGTTCATAGAGACGTAACAAATACCAATATCACTATTGCAGGAGGTACAGTTGATACTATTTATGGTGGAGGTCATAGCTATTATGATACTTATGTTTCGGATCGTGAACCAGCGTTTGAAGAATTAAATGAAAATCTAGCGTCAAGAGTAAGTGGAAATTCAATTATAAATGTAAATAATGCTTCAGTCGGAACTATTTACGGAGGAGGACGTGCAGCGTATAGTGCAACCTCTTCATCCTACACAGTAGATGCTTATGTAGGAAGTAGCTCTATTCATATAACTGATACTACTATTGACTATGTTTATGGAGGTGGATATGCTACTGGATTAGGTTCATCTACTGTAGGTAGTACATCTATTATTTTAGATAGTACTAACGTTGATTGGAAAGTATATGGAGGAGGTCATGCTAGTGGAGGAACAGCCAATGTAACAGGAAATACTAGTGTAACATTACGAGCTGGCTCAAGTGCGCATAACGTATATGGAGGTGGATATGCTACCAGGGGTTCAGCTGATGTGACAGGAAATACAAATGTAGCAATCAGTGAAGCTATGGATATTTCAACAGTTTATGGTGGTGGTCACGTGACAGTAGAACTGAGTAGAGAAGTTGCTGAAAATTCACAACCTACGGCACGTGTGCTTGGAACTACCAATATTACGATAGAAAACGTGAAAGTTTCTGAAGAGGATTATGAAATTGATAGTATAGAAGCAATCTTTGGTGGTGGTCACGGTGAATGGATTGGAAATGTAGATGTTGGAACAGATGCAATGTCTACAGGTACTAATATTACTATAAACAATAGTAATGTTGGCTATATTTATGGTGGTGGTAGTGCGCTAGATATGGAAAATACCGTATATGGGGATACTAGTATTAACTTGATGGGAACAACAACTGAAAGTGTCTATGGAGGCGCTGCTTTAGTGAGAGATTATGGATATCCTTCAGGTTGGGCTGCTATTGTAGGAAATACTAAAGTAAATATCGAACAAGGGGTTACTGTAGATGGAGACGTATATGGTGCTGGTGGAATTTATGAAAATAACAACTATTGGTATAATAGTATAAGTGAAGAAATTATACTAGAAACTATGGAGATTTCCACAACAAGTGTGGTAGGAAATACAGAAATTATATCATCAGGTACAATTCGTGGAAATATTTATGGTGGTTCAGAATACGGATTTGTAGATGGTAATACAAATATTACGCTAAATGCAGGTAGTGCTCAAGCTGTTTTTGGTGCTTCTAATGCTACGGAAGATGGAAGTACAGTACCTAACTATGTAACAGGGAATAGTAATATTCTTATTAAGGAAGGAAAAATTTTCTTAGTTGTTGGTGGTGGATTAGTTAGTTATCTCGGTTATGACTTCGGCATAAATGGCATATTGCCAGAACCAAAACTGGTATCAGATTCTAGTATTTTTACAGATACAGGAAAAGGAGATGCTAATATCACAATTGATGGAGGAAATATCAATGTTGTAATTGGTGGACCAATGGGTGTTCCTATAACGGGAGAACCCCAAGCTGTAATGGAAGAACCCCAAGCTGTAATGGAAGAACCCCAAGCTGTAGTAGAATATGGGGCAGCTATTGCAAGTAGTGGTTCTACTGTTATTACTCAAAATGCAGGTTTGGTCGGATTTATAGCAGGAGCAGGTTTGGGGGAACTAAGCATTGTAGAAGATAATACATCAATTCTTATAAACGAAGGTACTGTAGGGGGAATTTATGGAGGTGCAGTTTTCAGTGTATTGGGGTATGATTTATCTCCAGATTTAGATAAAGGACAAGCAATTGCAGGAGTGGGAAATACTGAAATTAAGGTATTTGGTGGTACTGTTGGTACTGGTGAAAATAACCAAGATAACCTATCTAAAATCGTAGCTAGTGGATCGCTATATAACACTAGCAGTGGAAATGCTTTTATCTTTGTAGATGATGATGTTGAATTGAATGCCAA
>CAYJHO010000054.1:0-15252 GCA_964369945.1 uncultured Lachnospiraceae bacterium | reverse complement strand
GGAAACTGATCTACCGCACAGCCTCTTACCACTTCATAACCTGCTTCTAAGAATACCTCTAGATCCCTTGCAAGGCTGGTCGGTTTACAGGAAATATATAGAATATTTTCTACCTTATAATCTATAATTTTCCCAATTGCTTTTGGATGAATTCCATCACGTGGTGGATCTAGCACAATAAAGTCTGGCTTCTCTTCGATTCCATCTAAGGCCTTTAATACATCCCCTGCTATAAATTCACAATTAGATAACTGGTTCATCTTCGCATTCTCGCCTGCTGCCACCACTGCCTCTTCTACAATCTCAACACCAATTACTTTTTTTGCTACTGGTGCCATTAGCTGTGCAATAGTTCCTGTTCCACTATATAAATCATATACGATTTTATCTCCACTAGCAGCATCTCCTATATATTCTCTTGCTGTATCATATAATACTTCAGCTCCTAGAGAATTGGTTTGGAAGAAAGAAAAGGTAGATACCTTAAATCTTAAACCTAATAACTCTTCATAAAAGAACTCTTGCCCATGAAGTACCATAGTTTCATCACTTTGAACTATATCCGCAAGACTATCATTACTGATATAAAGAATCCCTGAAAAGCTTCCTTTCAGAGGAAGCGCTAACAACATCGATTTAAACTCATCTAAGAAATTAGGAACTTCTTTTAATTCCTTTGTTGCCACAAGTGCCAACAAGATTTCGCCTGTTTTCGTTGCCTTACGTACTAACAAATGGCGCAATATCCCCTCATGACGCATACGATGATGATATGAAATATTTCTATCTGCACAAAACTCTAAGACACTGCTTAGAATCAAACGATAATCACTATCCACAATATGGCAAGTATTTACCGTTACAATATCATGAAAACTTCCTCTCTTGTGCATTCCAAGTGCTAATGGACCATCCTTAAATTCATCACCAAAACTAAACTCCATTTTATTTCTATACTCATAAGGCTGTGGACTTGGCTTAATTCCTTCCCACTCATATGGATTACTTTGCTTTTCTAATACAGGATCTAATAACTTTCTTACCTGCTCTTCTTTTATTCTTAACTGTTCTTCATAAGGCAAACACAAATATGTACAACCGCCACACAAGCCAAAATGGGAACACTTCGGCTCCACTTGAAGACTAGATTTCTCTAGTACTTGCAAAAGGGCAGCTTCTGCCTTCCCACTTCTGATCTTATTGATACGAACTTGTACGGTCTGCCCAGGAAGAGCGTTTTTTACAACCACTGGCCTGCCCTCAATGCTAACAATACCCTTGTTTGGAAAATCTATACGCTCTACTACTCCCTCAAATATCTGACCTTTTTTCATTTACACTTCACTTTCTTCGCTTGCATCTTCATCATAATAATCAAACTCTAATTCGATCAAATCTTCCTCATCAAAAGAATCGTCAAAACCTTCTCCTAATTCGTAAGCTCTCTTCTCGCCTTTACATGCTGTTACATATTTGTATACAGCAAATGCAATCCCTGCAACCACTACTACAGTACCAATCACAGACAATACAATTAATAATGTATTGCTATTTTTTTCTTCACGCTTTTTTAATTCACTTAACTTTACTAAATCCATTAAATCTTCAAATTTACCCATGTGATCTCCTCTCCTAAAGTGCCAATATTGTAATGTTAGAATTTGTGGCACTACTACAAAGTCTATTCGTTATTTTTAACTATTTTACCACATTCACTTTCTTCTTACTATAGATTTCTAACATTTTTTTAATTTTGCAAAAGAAGCAAACATAATTTTAGAACCTGCTCCATCAAAGTCTACTTGTACCCTATAATCTCTCTTTTGATCTGTAATTTCTACTACGGTTCCTTCCCCAAATTTAATATGACTTACTCGGTCTCCTTCTTGATAACCTAGTTCTGTCTTTTCACTTGGCATCCCCTTTGTAATTCCAGTGACTTGATTTAAGTCCTTTATCGTTTGGGTAAAAAATGGCTTCTGATACTCTGGTGTTACCTTTGGCTTTAATACTGCCTTTGGTCTGTAGTCTTGTACCGGCCTTTGTGCTACAGCTTGTGCCCCATGATCTACCACCTCTTGTTCTCTCATTCTCTTTGCTGGAAGCTTAGAATCCAAAAGATCTTCTGGAATCTCCTTGACAAATCTACTTACCATATTACACTGTGTTTCCCCATGAATCATACGAAACTTTGCACACGTAATTGTTAAATGTTTTTCGGCTCTTGTAATACCAACATAAGCAAGTCTTCTCTCTTCTTCTAAGTCCGATGCATCATCTGAAGTAATGCACATATAACTTGGAAATACGCCATCTTCCATTCCTGCTAAATATACATGTGGGAACTCCAATCCTTTAGCACCATGTAAGGTCATAAGCAATACTTTGTCTGAATCTTCATCTAATTTATCAATTTCTGCCACCAACGCAACTTCTGCTAAAAACTCAGATAGATTCACCTGCTCTGCCGTCTCTTCATAACTCACTACCTTGTTGATGAATTCATCGATATTCTCTACTCTATCTGCTGCATCTTCTTCATTAGACGCCTCTAAATCTTCGATATACTTGGTAGATTCTAAAACGTCTTCCACCAACCTCTTGATTCCAAAGTATTCTAGCTTTCCACGAAAAGCATGAATCATAGATACAAAAGATAGTAATTTTGCACTTGCCTTTCCTATAGATTCAATTTCTTCACATCGAACCAAGGCTTGGAAAAAGGAAATTCCTTGTTCATTGGCAAAATCTTGCACTCTTTGAATGGTAGTTTGTCCGATACCGCGCTTTGGAATATTGATAATTCTTTTTACAGCAACATCATCTCTAGCATTGTCAATGGTTTTTAGATAAGCCAAAATATCCTTAATTTCTTTTCTTGCATAGAAATTGATTCCACCAATAATAGTATATGGAATTCCAAGCATAATCATACGTTCTTCTAATAGTCTAGATTGTGCATTTGTTCGATAAAGGATAGCACAGTCTTTATATGTAAGTCCTTCGTCTCTACACTTCATACGTATATTATCTGCTATAAAATCGGCTTCTTCATAGGCTGTTTCAAATTGACGGAAACGAATGGCAGCGCCATCTTCTGATTCCGTCCAAAGGTTCTTGCCTTTTCTGCCTTTATTATTGCTAATTACTGCATTGGCAGCAGCTAATACATTTGCTGTGGAACGATAGTTTTGTTCTAACTTAATGGTTGCTGCTTCTGGAAATACCTTTTCGAAATCTAAAATATTTCTAATATTTGCCCCTCTAAACTTATAAATAGATTGATCATCATCTCCTACGACACATAAGTTGTGATGACTTTTTGCTAATAAGTGTATCAACTCAAACTGAGCAGTGTTTGTATCTTGATACTCATCTACCATAATATAACGGAACCTATTTTGATAATTCATCAAGACATCTGGGCAAGTTCGAAACAGCTCTACTGTTTTCATAATCAAATCATCAAAATCTAAGGCATTGTTACTTTTTAGTACTGCTTCATACTCCTTATACACTTCACAAATTTTCTTCTTTCCAAACTCTGTATAATTCTCTAATTCGTATTGAGTCGCATCCATCAATTCGTTTTTCGCAGAAGAAATAATGCCTAGTAAACTTCTTTCTTTTAACTTCTTGGTATCCACTTGTAGCCTTTTGCAGATATCCTTCATAACCGTCTTTTGATCATCCGTATCATAGATGGTAAAGTGGTTATCATAACCTAATCTTTCGATATGCCTTCTTAAAATTCTTACACAAGTAGAGTGAAAAGTTGCCACCCAGATTTGATCCGCTCCATACTCAACGATCTTGTCTACACGCTCTCGCATCTCCTTTGCCGCCTTATTGGTAAAGGTAATTGCTAGGATATTCCAAGGGTTTACCCCCTCTTCTTCTATTAAATAAGAGATTCTATAGGTAAGAACTCTGGTTTTTCCTGAACCAGCTCCTGCAAGTAAAAGTACAGGACCATCCACCGTTTCTACCCCTTCTCTTTGTTTCTCATTTAAACTATCATAAATACTCATAGTTCCTCCAAATTAAATCTTTTCTATTTCTTCTATCTTTTTCTTTTCGCTATTCCATATAAAGGAATAGCCTCTGCCGTTTTCACACCAATAATCAAAATAACTTTTATTTTCATTCCCTAATGCTGATAAAATAGCCATAATGGTCCCTCCATGGGCTACTATGGTGATATCTTCCTGTCCACTTGCCATTACCTGAAAGAAACCGTCTACACATCTCTTGGAAAAGGTTTCCAAACTCTCTCCTTCTGGAAAAGGAAGGGTTCCGTTGCTATCAATCCATGTTTGGTACTCTTGATCATCAGAAAGCTCTTTGGCACTTTTCATTTCCCAACGCCCAAAGTTACACTCTCGTAAATCTTCTACTGCTTGCAGTTGTTGTTTTGGAAAATATAACCTAGCAGTATCCACACAACGACTCATAGGACTAACAAACACAGGATCCTTTGCTTGGTATGTTCCAATCAACTGTTTTAATTCTAGTATGCCTTCTTGACTCAGGGGATCATCCGTAAAACCTACGTATTTTTTTTCTATATTACCCACTGTTTTTCCGTGGCGAATGATTTTTATCCTCATTTTTTCTCCATCCTATCTAACAAAACAAAGGCAGAGTAACGTGAGCAATTCACTTAGTTGCAAGAACCAACCTGCCAAATCTCCAGTAATTCCATCAACTTCTTTATATGATTTGTAACGATAATATGCAAATAATATCGCATTGCCTATCAAAATCATAAGTCCACTTATGATATGTAATTGAAACAATAATATTCCACAAATAAGAACATAGAAAAGCAACACGAATCTCACAATCTTTTGATGGGATACATCAGAAAATTCATAAAGCATCCCTTCTTTCTTTGCACTTTTAAAACTTGCAATGGCTAAACCACTTAAGCTTCTTGATAGTACAAATCCTATCCCAAGACTAATAATTTGTGCTTCTGTATTTATTTCTGTGCTCGCACCAAAAGCAATCACGTAATAAAGGAGTAGCATAATAACACTAAATGCACCAATATGCGGGTCTTTTAAAATTTGTAATTTTTTTTCCTTACTTCCATAGGAATTCAAGGCATCCTGTGTGTCCATATAGCCATCTACGTGAATCCCACCTGTTATCAAAATAGGTAGAGCAATTAATATGGCACTGGTCATGATAACTCCTAGATTACATTCCTTTGCTAGCCAATACCAAGCATAGGCTACGGCAGCAATTACTACCCCAATCAATGGAAAAAAGCAAATGGTATATTTCTTATTCTCTGTCGTCCAAGCCACCTGTGGAACTGGGATCTTAGAATACAATGCAAATGCAATACATAATCCTTTCATTTTACTCTCCCCTATGCCTCAAATTTTTCATATTCTTCTAAATTTATTTCTTCAAAGGTATGATTCTTAGAATAAACAGTCCAGGCCATATCTAAGAGTGGAAATAGCATCACAGCTCCACTACCTTCCCCTAATTTGAGTTCTGCTTCAATACAATGATCCAGCCCTAATCGCTCTAACATAATGGCAATGGCAGGTTCCTTTCCTTTATGAGATGCTATAAGATAGTCTACTACCTTTGGATAAAGGGCTTCTGCAACACTAGCTGCTGCCAAACTAATTAAACCATCTAGCACAATAGGAACTTGATAAATAGCTCCACCAATACATGCCCCTACTAGCCCACAGAGATCAAAACCTCCTACAGACTGTAAGATATCTAGTGGTTTTGTAGAATCCAAGCCATGAAAAACAATTGCCCTTTCAATGAGCTCTTGCTTGTGTAATAGTGCTGCATCACTTAGTCCTGCTCCTTTTCCGGTTACCTTCTTTACCTCTTCTCCATATAGCGCGGCACAAACTGCGCTACTTGTTGTCGTATTTCCAATCCCCATCTCTCCTAAAGCAATCAGCTGAACCCCTTCATCTTTTAAAGATTTCACACAATCTACACCCACTTGTATAGCCTGAAACATTTCGTCTTCTGTCATGGCTTTTTCTAGTATAAAGTTCTTCGTACCCTTAGCAATGTTTCGTGATACTAAGTACTTTCCTGATACAGGATTTGCTACCCCTATATCTACTACTTCTACTTTCGCCTTTACATAAGAAGCCATGCGATTGATACTAGCCAGTCCATTTGCCATATTCTCGGTAACAATGGCTGTTACTTCCATACCACTTTGAGAAATCCCCTCAGCCACTACTCCATTATCGGCACACATCACTAAGACTGCCTTATTAGCAATCGGTGCATCTATATTCCCTGTAATCGCAGCTATCTTAGAAATCATATGCTCTAACTTTCCTAAACCATCAATGGGCTTTGCAATATGATCCCATCTTGCTTTAGAACTAGCATAGATATCTTTGCTACTAGGTATAAATTCTTCTATTCCTAGATAACGATATAATCTTTCTGTTTGATTCATATTCTTCTTCCATCTTCCCATAAAAATAAACTTATTTCATAGTATAACTTGTATATCTTTTAAATACAAGCTATACTATGAAATATAACAAAAGAAAGGACTTATTTTCGTGAATATTTTAATACTTAATGGTAGCCCTAAAGGTAAGAATAGTACCACAATTCAGACACTGCGATACATAGAAAAGCGCTTTCCTAACCACAATTATCAGACTCTCAATGTAGGAGTTCAATATAGAAAACTAGAAAAGAATTTTGAGGAGGCCAAGAACTTACTCCTATGGGCAGAATTGATTATTTTTGCCTACCCCGTCTATACCTTTATTGCTCCTTTCCAGTTACACCGATTTATAGAACTAATGAAAGCTGCTGATCTAGATTTGCATGATAAATTTGCTACACAGATTTCTACTTCAAAACATTTTTATGATGTGACAGCACATAAGTTTATAGAAGAAAACTGTTTGGATATGAATTTGAAATATTTAGATGGTCTATCTGCCGATATGAATGACATCATGCATAAAAAAGGGAGAACACAGGCAGATCATTTCTTCCTAAAGCTCTTATTTGATATCCAAAACAATTACTATAAAACTTCCTTTCGAGAAACTTCTAAGAAAGAAAAAGTTCCTTATAAAGCTAAGCTAACTCCTGTAACAAAAACTAGTAACAAGAGAATTGTTATTGTCACCAATGCACTTAGTTCTGATGTAAATCTCTTACAAATGGTAGATGATTTTACACAAGCTACCATACATCAAGTCCATCTTTTCAATGTAAGGGAATTTGCTTTTGTAGGTGGATGTATCGGCTGTTTAGCCTGCGCTTATGATGGAACTTGCATCTACAAAGACGGCTTTGCAGAAAAACTTAGAAATGAACTTCATACCGCAGATGCCATCATCTATGCCTTTACCATTGAAAATCACTTTACACATTCCAGCATGAAATGCTTTGATGATAGACAATTTTGTAATGGACATCGCAGCTTGACACCAGGCATGCCAATTGGATATATCATCAGTGGCGATTATTCTAATGAGTACAATTTACAAACCATTGTAGAGGCTAGAAACGAAATTGCACATACCTATCTAAGCCATATCGCCACGGATGAAGGAGATACTACTGCTTCCTTACAATCCTTAATACGCAATTTAGAATACTGTCTGCAATACCCGATGGATAAACCTAGCAACTTCTACCAAGTAGGGGGCTCTAAAATCTTTCGAGATTTGGTTTATATGATGCGCGGAGTCATGCGCGCTGATCATAACCACTATAAGAATCATGGGGTATATGATTTTCCACACAACAAGAAATCTGAGATGTTTAAAATGCATCTAGCTGGTTTTCTTCTGCACTTTCCACCGCTGAAGAAACGAATGAAGGGTTCTATGAATGATTATGTTTTAATACCTTATCATAAAGTTATAGATAGTACTCTTCCTTACGAAACAAAAGAAATATGATAAAAAGAAATCGAAAAATATTAAATAAAGAGAGGCATATATCATGGCAATTACAAAGAAATCATTTGGAACCACTAGTGACCAACAAGAAACTACGCTTTATGCTATCACTAATTCTAATGGCTGTGTATTAGAAGTCAGTAATTATGGTGCAACTTGGGTAGGATTTAAAGTCCCATATCAAGGAGAAGAACTAGATTTACTACTAGGACACGATCATGTTACTCCTTACGAAAACCCTGTTTGCCATTTTGGTTCTATCGTTGGACGTAATGCAAATCGTATCAAGGATGGGCGCTATGAATTAGAGGGAAAAACCTATCAAATAGTGCAAAATAACAATGGAAATAATTTGCATAGTGGACCAAATTTCTGGGGCACAAGAATCTGGGATACCATAGAATTAGAACATATCAACAGTGTTAGTTTTATGATTGACAGTGAAGATATGGAACAAGGATATCCCTCGAATATGGAGATGATTGTAACCTATACCCTTACCGAAGATAATACAGTTATTATTTCCTATGATGCATCTAGCGAAGATACTACCATTCTAAACCCTACCAATCATGCTTATTTTAATTTAAATGGACATAATTCAGGGAGTGTGAAAAAGCATCTACTCTATGTGGATAGCACAAAGGTAACAGAAGTTGATAATGATGTATCAACTGGAGTACTTTTAGATGTGAAGGGAACGAAATTTGACTTTACTACGCAAAAAGAAATTGAACATGACTTAGATCATAACTGGTGTGAAGAACCGCACCACAATATCAACCAACCTAGAATCACCTGTATCGGAGATCAGACGAATATTACATTAAATGTCTATACTGATATGCCTGGAATTCAAATATATACTGGTATTTATATTGATGAATTTGAGGGAAAAAATGGTGCTTCCTATGAAGAAAGCACCGGTGTCTGTTTTGAGAGCCAATATTATGTAAATGCAATTAACATTGACTCTCCATTATTTAAAAAACCTATCTTAGCTCCAAACGAAGTCTTCCATTCTGAAACAAGATATCAATTTAAACTTTAAATGTAAGTTTTGGATTGCTATCATCTTCATCTTGAAATTCATAATCTTTTCCGGGCAAGATAGCATTGAGACTAATCCCAACGATTGCTCCCACTGCTAGTCCGGAGAAGCTTATCTTAAATGATCCAAGCATAAATGCAATAGAACCTGCTGTTGAATATGTGATACCTATTGCTAATACCAAGATCAAAGCTGCAATCAATACATTTCTACTCTTAGAGAAATCTACATGATTTTCTACGATATTTCTAACCCCAACAGCTGAAATCATACCATATAATACCAAAGAAGCTCCTCCACTAGTTGCTGCTGGCATACATCCAATTAAAGCTGCAAATTTTGGTGAGAACGAGAATAATACTGCTAATACTGCTGCAATTTGGATTACTTTTGGATCGTATACTTTACTAAGTGATAATACCCCTGTATTTTCACCATAAGTAGTATTTGCTGGTGCTCCAAATAGAGAAGCTAAAATAGTTGCAATACCATCACCAATCATAGTTCTATGTAAACCAGGATCTTTAAAATAATTCTTGTTTACAGTCGAAGAAATTGCTGAGATATCTCCAATATGTTCTACCATAGTTGCTAGTGAAATAGGAACAATCGTTACAATCGCTGTAACAATTAGAGTCACATCTGGATTTGCAAAAATCGAGAATACAGTTTGTTCATAGCTAAAAGGTAATCCTATCCAAGCTGCTTCTTGTACACTTGTAAAATCTACAGATCCTGTAAGTGCTGCTACTACGTAAGAACCAATAACCCCTAGCATAATTGGAATAATTTTAATCATTCCTTTTCCCCAAATATTAGCTACTACAATAATCACAATAGCTAATAAGGCGATAGGCCAGTTGGTGGAAGCGTTATTAATAGCTGATTGAGATAGAGATAAACCAATGGCAATAATAATTGGTCCTGTTACAATCGGTGGGAAATACTTCATTACTCTCTTTGTCCCATAAATCTTAATGAACATGGACATCAATACATATACCAAGCCGGCACATGCTACCCCAAGACAAGCATACGGCAAGAGCGCTTTATCACCATTAGGTGCAATAGCAAAGTACCCTCCTAGAAATGCGAATGAGGAACCTAGAAATGCTGGCACTCTTCCTTTTGTAATCAAGTGGAATAACAAAGTTCCTAGCCCTGCAAATAAAAGTGTGGCTGAAATGCTAAGTCCTGTCAAGGTTGGCACTAAAACCGTAGCACCAAACATCGCAAATAAATGTTGGAAACCTAGTAGACCCATTTTAGGAAGTCCAAGCTGTCTAGCGTCCATAATGATGTCATGATCTTTTGTGTGTTTTTTCATTACTTTCTCCTTTTTTTATGAAATTTTAATGTTCTAAAGCTATATTAGAGTATTTCATCTATTCTGTCAATCTTAGTCTAACGAAAAAGCTATTGCTTATTTCTCCATATCTGATACTATTAAATTAGACTAAAGGAAAGAGGTGCCTATGAAAGAAAAATTATATACCATACCATTAAATGATGCCATCAATGCAGATACCGAGTGTCCTTTCTGCTACATAGAACGTAAAATCGAACAAGATACCATGGATTTTGTTCTAGGTAACAGCTCATCTTATATGGAAAGTGACATTCGTTCTATGACAGATGATATGGGATTTTGTCGAGATCATTTCAAGAAAATGTTTGATTATGGAAATACATTGGGAAATGCATGGATTCTGAAAACCCATTATGATAAGAAAATCAAGAAGTTAGAGAAGCACTTCAAACAATATACCCCAGAGAAATCCACTGCTCTTTTTTCCTTTATCAAAAGTGGAAATGAAGGAAATACTTTGACTAATTGGATGGACTCTGAAAAAGATAGCTGTTTTATTTGTGATAAATTTCGAGATACCTATGACCGATATATGAATACTTTTTTCTATCTCTACTTAAACGATGCTGCTTTTCATGATAAGCTTATGAATACCAAAGGCTTCTGCCTTACCCATTTTAATGATTCCCTCAAAGCTGCTGATAAACACTTAGATGCTAGCAAAAGAGAGCGATTCTATAAAGAAATGCAAAGTTTAATGCTCAAGAATATGAATCGTATCATGGAAGATGTGAGTTGGATGATTGAGAAATTTGACTACAGAAATAAAGACGCCGATTGGAAAGATTCCAAGGACGCCATTCAAAGAGCTATGCAAAAATTAGAAGGTGGCTTTCCAGCCGACCCTGTTTATAAATCTAAATAGGCACTAGACATATGCTTGATAGAAGCAATGTAGTCACGCACTTCATCAATATGGGAAGGTTCCCCTAAGGTACCTTCTCGCAAGTGCTTTTCCTCTAATCCATCTAAGGTAAATCTCAAAATATTACCAATCTTCTCACTTTCCATTCGAAGTGATTCTCTATATTGCTTTTCTTTATCCTTATACTCTTCAATTCCTATTTCCATTCCTGCTAATACTTCCATAGAAGTTTCTATCTGCACCATATCTAGAAAACGATAAATTGCAGGATAGTTTTTCAAGGTTTCGATTCTTTGCAATTCATACAAATATACATTATGAAAATTATCTTCTCCCAAATCGGATAACAGCATATTCAAATTGTTACTGATATACCTACTTGCATATCGAAATAGAAACTGATAGCAGTGTGCTTTTGTTTTAAAATAATGATAAAGTAAGCCCTTACTAATACTAGCTAGCTTCACAATATCATCTGTACTTGCCTTTTTATATGAAGTTTCTGAAAATATTTGAAAGGCTGCATTCATTATCTTATCTTGCTTTTCTTGGTTTAGCTCCCAAAACTTTTGATTCATGTTATTTCCTCGTTAAAAATTACTATATTTTAAATATAACATAATTAATATGAAATTTATACATATTTTGCTTTATTTTTTCAGAGAATAGTATTATTATGTAATTATAAAGATAACGAGAAGGAGACATAACATGAAAATAGGAAAATTTTTGCTTGGAACCGTAGCAGCTGGTGTTGCACTTGGAGGTGCCTTTTTATATTTGAAAGACAAGGGTTACATCAATGTAAATGGGAAACCTAATACTGATGAAGATTTTGACGATTTAGATGACCTTGATGCTTTAGAAGGATTTGATGAGGAATCTTGTTGTGAAGGGTGTTGCTCTGACTCACCAAGAACTTATGTATATGTAGATACAAAAGCATTAAAAGAAAAGGCTACAGAAATTGCTCATGATGTAAAGGGCAAAGCTGGTTCTTTATATGAAGATGCTAAGAAGATTGCAGGAACTGCAACAGACTCTATGGCTCATGCGGTAGAGAAGGCTTGGTACTCTGCAGATAGCAGTAAGACTGCAGAAGACGAGGAAGTAACAGAAGAAGTCCCTACTAGTGAAGAAGTGGAAGAAACGGTAGTAGATGAATTCTTTAACGATGAAGAAACACAATAGATAGAACAAAGAAGTGGTCATCCTGAACAGAATCTAATTAACAATAGATTTTGTACAAGATGACCACTTTTTATTATGAATTTAATTTAAAAGAACTTTTTAGTGAAACAATACGGTTAAATACCAAAGCATCTTGTTTGCTATCTTTGCAATCTACACAGAAGAATCCTTGTCTAACAAATTGGAAACTATCATATGCCATTGCATCCCTTACCACAGGTTCGATATAGCAATCTTTTAATACGGTTAGAGAATTCGGGTTAAGATTTAAGTTACCCTCTTCATCATATACCCCTTTTTCTTCTTCCACAATATTTTCATATAGTCTTAACTCTGCCTTTACTGCTTCTGCTGCTGGCACCCAATGAATCGTTCCTTTTACCTTACGTTCTGAAAATCCGCTACCACTCTTAGTTGCTGGATCGTAAGTACAATGAACTTCAATCACTTTCCCTGTCTCGTCTTTTACAAAGCTAGTGCAAGTAACGAAATAAGCATGCATCAAACGAACTTCATTTCCTGGAAACAATCTAAAATATTTCTTTGGTGGCTCTTCCATAAAATCTTCTCTATCAATATATAGCTCACGTCCAAATGGAATTTGTCTTGTGCCTAATTCCTCATTTTCTGTATTATTATGAGCTTCTAACATTTCTACTTGGCCTTCTGGATAATTGTCAATGATAAGCTTAATTGGATCTAACACTGCCATGACTCTTGCGTTTTTCATCTTCAAATCTTCACGGATACAGTACTCTAACATTGCATAATCTACCGAAGAATTGGCCTTACTTACTCCACAAAGTTCCACAAACATTTTAAGAGAATCTCTGGTAAATCCACGTCTTCTTAGTGCAGCAATGGAAACCAATCTAGGATCATCCCAACCATCTACTATACCATCGTCTACTAATTTCTTAATATAACGTTTTCCTGTCACTACATTGGTTAAATATAGCTTTGCAAACTCAATTTGTCTTGGTGGATTTACATATTCTAGTTCGCGTAATACCCAATCATAAAGAGGTCTATGGGCTTCAAATTCCAAGGTACAAATAGAGTGTGTAATTCCTTCTACTGCATCTTCAATTGGATGAGCAAAGTCATACATTGGATAAATACACCATTTGTCTCCTGTATTATGATGATGCATATGAGATACTCTATAAATAACAGGATCTCTCATATTCATATTCGGTGAAGTCATATCTATGCGAGCTCTAAGTACTCGCGTTCCATCTTCTACCTTTCCATCTCTCATCTCTTCAAATAAACTTAAGTTTTCTTCTACACTACGAGAGCTATATGGATCTTCTTTTCCTGTTTCAGTCAAAGTCCCTCTATATGCTCTTATTTCTTCTGCTGTCAAATCCGAAATATATGCCTTGCCCTTTTTAATAAGTTTCACGGCACTTTGATACATTTCCTCAAAATAATCAGAAGCAAAAAAGAGATTTTCTTCCCAGTTAGCGCCCAACCATTTAATATCCTCTAAAATGGATTCTACAAATTCTACTTTTTCTTTTGTAGGATTTGTATCATCAAAACGCATATGGAATTTTCCATTATATTTCTGTGCCAATCCATAGTTTAATAGAATACTTTTGGCATGGCCGATATGCAAATAACCATTAGGCTCTGGTGGAAACCTGGTACATACCGTATCATAAACTCCATTGGCTAAATCTTTATCGATTTCGTTTTCGATAAAATTCTTCGAAATCACTTCTTTGTTCTCACTCATTACTTTATCTCATCCTTCCGTTCCATATCAAAGTGCAAATCCCTCACTTCAAAAAATGTCTTATCCCAATATAATAACACATTTTTGTATTGAAAAAAAGTCTTTTTTACGATTCCTTAAGTTGTAGTAAAAGCCAATCACTCAACTGATCATAATAGCTTCCAATCAAATGAATTCCATCCTTTGTATAAGTACTTGCCATAGCACCTTGCTGGTCATCATATACTTCATTTGGATCAAAATAGATTCCATCATATTCCTTTGCTAGTTGCTTGATTTCTAGATTCAAAGCATCAATTCTATCATTGCTGATAATAGAATCCTTTTCTTCATACACTTGGCTCACATGAAGGTTTCCAAGCAAATAAAGCTTTGCCTCAGGATTTCCTTCTAACACCTGGTCTAACAAAGCCTCATATTCTTCTATAATACTTTCAAAAGGGTAGCCAACTTCGTTCACTCCAAGCATCACAAAAACGGTATCAAAATCCCCCATTTGTAGCTTATACTCTAAACTTTCTCCATCTTGTATTGCTTGATTTTCTGTATTGTCATAGTTGAATACACTCATTCCAACTCTCGCAAATACATCTTCACTCTTCAAGTTTCCACTTTGTTGCCAACCTACGGTTCGAGAATCTCCTATAAATAAGCTGTTCTCCAAATAATCTGCTAAACTCTTTTCTTCACTTTCTGCTATTCTAACTAGTTCTAAACTTTGTATCCCTTGTGCCTCTACTTCTGTTTGTAAGAGTACTATATGATCTGTCGTTAAAAGTTTTCTAGCTTTATCTTCTTTCCCTTGAACTGCTTGCTGTTCTTGTGCTAGAACTAGGGCATAGCTGCTTGTGATTATCATCACACAAATTACTAAGATACTTACATATTCAATTAATTTTCTCATTCACTCTTCCATTTCTTACTATAATGTTTTAAGAATATCCTACTTTTTCAAAGAAATCAACTAAACTTTTTATAAACTATTCCTTAATCCATAATCCCTTTTGTTAATAGCCAATCAGACCAAAGAGGATAATAACTACCTAATACATGTACTCCATCGTAGGTATAATCAGGATTTAATGCTCCGTTTTCATC
>CAYJHO010000053.1:2434-15517 GCA_964369945.1 uncultured Lachnospiraceae bacterium | reverse complement strand
CAAAATCAACGATAAGAATGTAAACCACTAGGTATCTTTCCTAGTGGTCTTTTTTTGTTTATATTTTGTACTTCTATTGCATTCTAAAAATAGTCGTGTTAGGATAATGTGAAAGTTAAAAAATGAGAGGGTGTATTAGTATGAGAGAGTATAAAGTAGTTTCCTATAATCTAAAATATGATTATGATAATTCAAGAAAATTTCAAGAGAGAAAATTAGTAGTAGCGAAGCAAATTTTAAGTTACAATGCAGATATCATCGGTGTTCAAGAAGCAAATGAAGGATGGATGCAAGGAGAACATTCCTTGCCAAAATTATTAGAAGGGTATGATTTTGTTGGAGTTGGTAGAGAAGATGGTAAAATGCAAGGTGAATTCGCAGCAATTTTTTATAAAAAAGAGCAATTTGATCTTGTAGATAGCGGACATTTTTGGTTTTCTGAGACTCCAGAAAAGGTAAGCTTTGGTTGGGATGCAGCATGCATTCGTATTTGTAGTTTTGCGAGCTTTAAAAATAGAGAGAATGGAGAGTATTTCACTCATTATAATCTACATATTGATCACGAAGGTCCTGTATCTAGAGAAAAATCGATTGAATTATTATTAGAGAAAGTTGGAAAAAGTCAATATCCTTATATTATAACAGGAGATTTTAATTTTGAAGAAGGATGTAAGACATATTGTAAGTTGGTAAATCAAAGTGTAATGGATGGGAAATATGTTGCGAAAGAAACGATGGATATAGCTACCTTCAATAATTTTGATTTGGATAGAACAGAGGAACATATCACGATAGATTTTGCATTTTTTAAGCGAGATGATTTTGTGATTCTAAGTTATAAAGTGGATAATAGTTATAGATATGATAATTTGCCAGTTTCAGATCATTATCCAGTTATTGTAGAGTTTAAACTGAAATGAATTTGATTTTAAAATATACCAAGGAGGAAAAGCTAAGAGCTACCGTAGGCCTTTTGGCAAAAGTGTTGGCAACTTTTGCGGAGCTTTCGCTACCTTGGATTATGAGTTATATTATTGATCATGTAGTGATTCTTGGGAGAATTGAATATGTTTTTTATTGGGGACTTATTATGCTAACATGCGCAGTGACTATGTTTTTTTCTAATATACTGGGAAATCGAATGGCTGCTTATGTGACCCGTAATATGACAAGAGATTTAAGGCATGATCTATTTGACAAAACCTTGCATTTGTCCTGTGCTCAAATGGATAAATTAGCGATACCATCCCTAGTATCTAGACTTACCTCTGATACCTATCATATTCATCAATTTGTAATTACTATGATGAGAATGGGGATAAAGGTACCATTATTGTTATTAGGTGGAATCACCATGACTTTTTTCTTAGATCCAACCTTATGTTTGGTAATGGTGGTATTTCTACCCCCGATTGCGTTCCTTGTTTATTTTATCTCTAGAAAAGGGGTACCTTTATATGCAGATGTGCAAAGACATGTAGATAGAATGGTACGCAGTGTAAGAGAAAATTATACAGGTATTCGAGTGATACGTGCTTTGTCAAAGACAGATTATGAGAAAAATAAATTTGCGCAATTAAACCAAAGTCTTTGTGATGCAGAGAAAAAAGCAGGTGTAACTATGGCTTTAACGAACCCTTTAGTTAGTATGTTGCTAAATTTAGGACAAGTGGCTGTTATTGTAGTGGGAGCTTTTGCGGTAAATGCCGCTATTTCGGATGCAGGATCAATTTTAGCTTTTTTATCTTATTTTACGATTATGATTAACTCATTACTTAATGCTACAAGAATTTTTGTAATGTATTCAAAGACAAGTGCTTCTTGTGAACGAATCAATCAGATTTTTGAGGAAGAGTCTGATATGTTAGTATATGAAATGGAAAAAATACATTCGGATGAGTATATTGAATTTAAAGATGTTAGTTTCACGTACTATAGTGATGAGCAAACTGCTCCCATACTACAAGATATTAATTTTTCGGTGAAAAAGGGAGAGACAATCGGAATTATAGGGGCAATAGGATCTGGAAAGTCAACCATAATCCAGCTACTATTGCGCTTTTATGATGCTCAATCGGGCCAAATATTAATTGATGGCAGAGATATTAAATCGATTGATATCGAAGTGTTACGCCAGCGAATTGGTATTGTTTTTCAGAATGACTTTTTGATTGCAGATAGTATTTATGACAACATTAATTTTGGAAGAGATCTAGAAGAGGATGATATTCATGAAGCAATTCAATTAGCACAAGGTGCAGAGTTTATTTATAGTTTAGACCAAGGAACCGAACATAAACTAGATGCAAAAGGTGCAAATTTCAGTGGTGGGCAAAAGCAGAGAATTTTAATTGCTAGAGCATTAGCATCGAAACCAGATATTTTAATATTAGACGATAGTTCTAGCGCGTTAGATTATGCAACAGATGCAGCATTAAGAAAGGGTATCTTAGAGCATTTAAGTCATACAACAACTGTAATCGTTGCTCAAAGAATTAGTTCAATTAAACATGCGAATGTAATTATTGTTTTAGACAAAGGAAAGATTGTAGGAAAAGGAAGGCATGAAGATTTGATAAAAAGCAGTGAAATCTATCAACAAATTCTGGATTCACAGATGGGAGGGATTTCATGAAAAAGATAAAAAAGACAGTTGTATTGCGTTTGCTCCAATATGTATTTCAGTATAGAGCTCTCATGATTTTGGCGATAGTACTGACGATTTCTAGTAGTGGATTAGCACTATTAGGGCCTACTTTTGCAGGGCGTGCAGTAAATGCGATTGAATTAGGGGCAGGAAAGGTAGATTTTGATGCAGTATACCTTTATTCAGCGCTGATGGTTGTATTTTATGTTATTTCTTTTGTATTATCGTATTCCTTGTCAATTCTTATGATTCATATTAGTAGAAAAATTGTAAATCAAATGAGGAATGATGTATTTAAGAAGTTGAACAAGCTACCTGTTAGCTATTTTGATAAGATACAAGCAGGGGATTTGATTAGTTTGATTTCCTATGATATTGATACGGTGAATGCATCCTTATCTTCGGATGTAATTCTAATTTTTACAAGTATTATTACAGTAGTAGGTTCCTTAATCAGTATGATTTTAATATCGCCACAATTGGTTTTAGTCTTTTTATTTACCGTACCTTTAGCGGTGTATGTTACTGTGAAAAGAACTAAGGTACTAAGGCCAATGTTTCGACAACGATCCAAGAAATTAGGGGAAATGAATGGCTATATAGAAGAGACTGTTACGGGAGCGAAAACCATTAAGGCTTATAATAGAGAACATGCTATGCTAGAGCGTTTTGATGAGAAGAATCTATCAGCAGTAGGTGCCTACTATGATGCAGAGTATAAAGCAGCATCGGTAGGCCCAACAGCTGGTTTTATCAATGCTCTTTCCCTGACATTGGTAAGTGTATTTGGAGCTTTTTTATTTTTCTATCGAATGCTTAGCTTAGGAGATATTTCAGCTTTTATTTTGTATTCGAGAAGATTTACAGGCCCTATCACAGAATTCGGGAATATAGTGAGCGAAATTACTTCAGCATGTTCAGCTGCTGATCGTATCTTTATGCTGATCGATAGTGATATTGAAGTATCCGATAAAGAGGGCGCAATTACATTATCTGAGGTAAAAGGAAATATAGAATTTGATAGCGTTAACTTTAGCTATGATAAAAAGGTGGAGGTTATTCGTAATTTATCTTTTACAGCAAAGCAAGGGGATGTCATTGCAATCGTTGGAAAAACGGGAGCAGGTAAGACTACAATTGTAAATCTATTAATGCGTTTTTATGATATAGATAGTGGAAGCATTTCTATTGATGGAGTTGATATTAGAAATATAAAACGAGACAGTTTAAGAAAAGCTTATACCATGGTTTTGCAAGACACATGGCTATTTAAAAGTAGTATCTTTGATAATATTGCTTATGGAAAGGAAGGAGCTACGTTAGAAGAGGTAATACAAGTAGCGAAAAAGGCCGATATCCACGACTATATTATGAGTTTACCACAAGGATATGATTCCATTTTAAATGACGACGGGGTTAATATTTCCAAAGGTCAAAAGCAGCTGCTGACAATAGCAAGGGCGATGATGAATGATTCTAACATATTAATATTAGATGAGGCTACATCGAATGTAGATACTAGAACAGAAATTCAAATTCAATCTGCTATGGAGAAATTAATGGAAGGAAGAACCTGTTTTGTGATTGCCCATAGACTTTCGACAATTCGCCATGCAAATACTATTTTGGTGATGGAACAAGGAGATGTATTAGAAATGGGAAATCATGATGAATTGTTAGAAAAAGAAGGAATGTATGCAAGCTTATACCAAAGCCAATTTGATTAATCTAGTATCAACATTGGTGGATTGTATTAGTAAATTGTGCGAAAATTTGAAATCAAATTCAGAATATGGGATTTGGTTGAACTTCTATACTATTTATATTATATTTAGAGAGACATAAGTTTAGGAAGAGGGGTGAGAATAATTCGTAGACCCATAGTAAGAAAGATACAAGGTGTTTATCATGATTTGACATCGGTAGAAAGAGATATTGCTGATTTTTTTATCAATAATACAGAAATTATTTCTTTATCAAGTAAGAACGTATCCCAGTTATTGTATGTATCTGAGGCATCCTTATCTAGATTCTCAAAAAAATGCGGTTTTTCAGGATTTCGAGAGTTTGTATATGAGTATCAAAGAGAAATTAATAGCCTAACTGGCTCAATCAGCACTTTGACACATGATGTAATTGAATTGTACGGTGATATCTTAATGAAATTTGAAGATTTTATTGTAGAAGAACAAGTAGCAAAGTTATATGAATATGCGAATTCTAACCAAAGGATTTATGTATATGGGATTGGTAGTTCTGGATATGTGGCTAGAGAATTTGCAGTAAGATTATCGAAGGCAGGATATCAAATTGAGGCAATTACAGATATTGAAAATATTAAAGTACATTGTAGCAAAAAGCATGAGGATGCATTGATTATAGGGATTTCACTTAGTGGCAAAACAAACAGCGTTTTAGAGGCTTTGATTCAAGCGAAAGAGAATCAGAATGATGTGGTTTTGATGACATCAAGATCTAAAAGTTCTATTTCAGAAGTATTAGCCAATGTAATTTTAGTACCTACAATCCAATCATTAACCAATGAAAGTATGATTTCACCACAATTTCCACTGTTAGTTATCACAGATATAATTTATTCTTATTTTGCTCAGCAAGATAGAAGAAAACATATGAAATAGTTTTAGGAGGAAGAGAGATGCAAATAGTTAGAGCGAAAGATTATAACGATATGAGTAGAAAGGCTGCAAATATTATTTCAGCCCAAGTTATTATTAAACCAGATTGTGTATTAGGATTAGCAACAGGAAGTAGCCCAATGGGAACTTATAAGCAATTGATTGAATGGTACAACAAAGGAGATTTAGACTTTGCTAGTGTAAAAACAGTAAATTTAGATGAATACAAAGGCCTAAGTGGAGACCATGTACAAAGTTATCGATATTTTATGGATGAGAATTTCTTTAATAATGTTAACATCAAAAAAGAAAATACTCATGTACCGAATGGCTTAGCAACAAATGAAACAGAAGAATGCTTTCGATATAATCAAATTATTGATGATATGCAAGGTGTTGATATGCAATTATTAGGAATTGGGCACAATGGTCATATCGGTTTTAATGAACCTTGTGACGAATACAAGAGAGGAACTCATTGTGTAGAGCTAGCAGAGAGTACAATTGAAGCAAACTCAAGATTATTTGATAATATTGACGAAGTACCTAAATTTGCATTTACTATGGGAATTAAAACGATTATGGATGCAAAAAAAGTAGTAGTCATCGTAAGTGGAAAAGACAAGGCTGAAATTGTAAAGAAAGCTTTCTTTGGTCCAATTACACCAATGGTACCAGCTTCAATTTTGCAAATGCATCAAGATGTTGTATTAGTAGGCGATGAAGAAGCATTATCTTTGATCTAAGAGAGGCACAAGCAAAATGTTAATTAAAAACGCAAAAGTATTTATGACTCAAGGTGGATTTGAGCAAAAAGATATTAATATAATAAAAGATAGATTTGTAGAAATGGGATCCAATATAGAAGAAGTGATTGATGCTAGTGAGCTTTATGCAATTCCTGGTTTAGTAGATGTTCACTTGCATGGATGTGCAGGAAAAGATTTTTGTGAGGGAACCAAGGAAGCAATACAGACTATTTTAAATTACCAATTATCTCAAGGGATCACTTCTGTATGCCCTGCAACGATGACCGTTCCTAAGGAAGAAATTTTACAAATTTGTAAAACGGCAGGCGAATTTCAAAGTGAAGAAGGCGCTAGATTAGTTGGAATCAACTTAGAAGGTCCTTTTATTGCAGCAGCAAAGAAAGGTGCACAAAAAGCAGATAATATTCTATTACCAGATGTTGATCTTTATAGAGAATGGCAAAAGGCTAGTAATCAGCTGTGTAAATTAATCGATATCGCACCAGAAGTAGAAGGTGCCATGGATTTCATTGAGGCAGTAAAAGACGAAATTCATGTATCCGTAGCACATACCACAGCAGATTATGATGTGGCTAGAGAAGCTTTTGAAAAAGGAGCAGATCATATTACCCATCTTTATAATGCAATGGCACCATTTACTCATAGAGCCCCAGGAGTGGTAGGGGCAGGTGCTGAAAATGAGAAAGTGTTTGCAGAGATTATCTGCGATGGGATTCATATTCATCCAGCAACCATTAGAGCTACTATGAAAATGTATGGAAATAATAGAATGGTATTTATCAGCGACAGTATGGAAGCTACTGGTTTAGAAGATGGAACTTATGCATTAGGAGGACAACCTGTTATTGTAAAAGGCAACCTAGCTACCTTAGAAGATGGAACTATTGCAGGAAGTGCAACAAATCTAATGGGATGTTTACGTTATGCGATACAAGGAGCAGAATTGAGTCTGTGGGATGCAGTAGCCTGTGCTACCATAAATCCAGCAAAATCAATTGGTATGTTCCAAGAAATTGGAAGTATTGATGAAGGCAAGAAGGCAGACTTATTATTGATAAATGAGAAGCTTGAAATCATTCATATAATCAAAGATGGTAAAATCGTGAAATAATTTATAAGTTGGTGTAAAGACAAAGAGAATATCAGAAGTCTTTACACCTTCTTTTTTTGATGGTATGATAAGTTAAAGCATTAGAGTGAGAAAGGAAAGCAAGTATGAGCAAAATCGCAATGATTGATTATGATGCAGGAAATGTTAAGAGTGTAGAAAAGGCATTAGAATATTTGGGGCAAGAAGTAATTTTAACTAGGAATAGAGATGAGATTTTAAATGCAGATCGAGTGATTTTGCCTGGGGTTGGATCCTTTGGAGATGCAATGCGTAAGTTAGAGGAATATAAATTAATAGATGTTATTCAAGAGGTAGTTGAAAAGCAAATACCTTTTTTGGGAATTTGTTTAGGGTTGCAATTGTTATTTGAAAGTAGTGAAGAATCAGAAGGAGTGAAAGGCCTTGGAATCTTAAAAGGTCATATCAAGAAAATTCCAGATAAGGATGGATTAAAAGTACCACACATCGGTTGGAACGATTTAAGCTTTAATCAAGAAGCAAAATTGTTTAAAGGCTTACAAGAAGGGGATTATGTTTATTTTGTTCATTCCTATTATTTAGAAGCAGAAGATTCTAATATTGTTGCTGCAACAACTTCTTATGGAGTGAAAATAGATGCAGCAGTAGAAACTAAAAGTGTATTTGCTTGTCAATTTCACCCTGAGAAAAGTTCAGATATAGGGTTGAAAATATTGAAAAACTTTATTGAATTATCATAAAAAGCTAGGATGGAGAGGATAAAATATGCATACAAAGAGAATTATTCCATGCTTAGACGTACATAATGGTCGAGTAGTAAAAGGAACAAATTTTGTTAACTTAAAAGATGCTGGGGATCCAGTAGAAGTAGGAAGACAATATGGTGCAGAGGGAGCAGATGAATTAGTCTTTTTAGATATTACAGCTTCTAGTGATGCAAGAGATATCAAGTTAGAGATGGTAAGAAGAGTAGCCGAAACTGTATTTATTCCATTTACCGTAGGTGGTGGTGTACGCTCTATCGAAGATTTTCGTATGATTTTAAGAGAAGGGGCAGATAAAGTTGCCGTTAATAGTGCAGCCATAGATAGGCCAGAATTGATTGCAGAAGCTGCGGATAAGTTTGGCTCGCAATGTGTAGTATTGGCAATTGATGCGAAGAAAGTAGAAGATGGTAGTTATCATGTATTTAAAAATGGTGGAAGAATCGATATGGGGATCGATGCGATTGAGTGGGCCAAAAAGGGAGAAGCTCTAGGTGCTGGTGAAATTTTATTAACGAGCATGGACGGAGATGGGACCAAAGCTGGTTACGATATTGCTTTGACAAAAGCTATTTCAGAAGCAGTTTCCATACCTGTCATTGCAAGTGGAGGAGCAGGAAGCTTAGAACATTTCTATGAAGCTTTAACTGAAGGTAAGGCAGAAGCAGCACTAGCTGCATCTTTGTTTCATTTTAAGGAATTAGAGATAAATGAAGTGAAAAGATATTTAAAAGAAAGAGAAGTGTCAGTAAGATATGTTGAGAATAGATAATGATTGGGGAAAGGTCTTAGAAAGAGAGTTTGAAAAATCTTACTTCAAAGACCTAGAAGCTAGGATAGAAGAAGAGTATCAAGAACATCTTATTTTCCCACCAAGAGAAGATTTGTTTCAAGCCTTTGAAATAACTCCTTTTCAAGAAGTTAAAATTGTAATTTTAGGACAAGATCCTTATCATGATGATGGACAAGCCCATGGTTTGAGTTTTAGTGTACAACCAGGGGTGAAAATACCTCCATCTCTGGTTAATATTTATAAAGAACTAGCAGATGATTTAGCTTGTGAAATTCCAGAAAGTGGATATTTGAAATCATGGGCACAGCAAGGAGTGCTTTTATTGAATACGGTACTAACGGTAAGAGCCCACGAAGCGAACTCACATCAAAAGATAGGATGGGAGAAGTTTACAGATGCAGTGATAGAGTGTTTGAATAAGGAAGATAGGCCTATTGTTTTTATCCTATGGGGGAAGCCAGCGCAAAAGAAAGCTAAGATGCTAAATAATCCAAAGCATTTATTGCTAGAAGCACCACATCCGAGCCCCTTATCTTGCTATAGAGGGTTCTATGGTTGTAAGCATTTTAGTAAAGCAAATGAATTTTTAATAAAAAATGAGTTAGTTCCAATAAACTGGTATACGGAAAAGGATTGACATAGAAATAAAATAGGAGTATAGTATTTGTGTCACTTTAATGTGTTAAAATAAAAGAAATAGAGGAAATAAAAATGAGTAAAAAACCTTTTGTAACAAAAGCAATGATAGAAGAAATTGCAAAAACTTATCCAACACCTTTTCATATTTATGATGAAAAAGGGATTCGTGAAAATGCAAAGCGTTTAAAAGAAGCATTTGCATGGAACAAAGGATTTAAAGAATATTTTGCGGTAAAGGCAACTCCAAACCCATATTTAATTGATATATTAAGAGACTATGGATGCGGAACAGATTGTTCATCTAAAACAGAATTGATGATGAGTGAAGCTATGGGAATCGTAGGTAGTGATATTATGTTCTCTTCAAATGATACACCAGCAGAAGAATTTGAGTATGCTGCTAAAATCGGAGCAACCATTAATTTAGATGATTTTACCCATATTGATTTTCTAGAGAAAACAATTGGAGCCTTACCAGAAACTTTAAGTTGTAGATATAATCCAGGTGGATTCTTCTCTATAGCAAATAATATTATGGATAATCCAGGGGATGCTAAGTATGGATTTACGACAGAGCAACTATTTGAAGGTTTTAAGATTATGAAGGAAAAGGGTGTAAAGAACTTTGGTCTTCATGCTTTCTTAGCATCGAATACCGTAACCAATGACTACTACCCAACCTTAGCGCGTACTATGTTTGAGGTAGCTGTTAAGTTAAAAGAAGAAACAGGTGCGAATATTACCTTTATCAATCTTTCCGGTGGGATAGGAATTCCTTATAAGCCAGATCAAGCAGGAAATGATATCATGGTAATTGGCGAAGGTGTTAGAAAAGTATACGAAGAAGTTTTAGTTCCAGCGGGAATGGGAGAGGTAGCAATCTTTACGGAGCTAGGAAGATTTATGATGGCACCTTATGGACATTTAGTGACAAAAGTGCTACATCAAAAACATACCCATAAGGAGTATGTAGGAGTTGATGCTTGTGCAGTAAACTTAATGAGACCAGCTATTTATGGTTCTTATCATCATATTACTGTATTAGGAAAAGAAGATGCTGCATGCGATCATATGTATGATGTTACAGGTTCTTTATGCGAAAACAATGATAAATTTGCAATTGATAGAGAACTTCCAGAAATTGAAATTGGTGATTATGTTGCAATACATGATACAGGTGCACATGGGTTTGCAATGGGTTACAACTATAACGGAAAATTAAAGTCAGCTGAACTTTTATTAAAAGAAGATGGTACTGTAGAATTAATTCGTAGAGCGGAAACTCCTAAAGATTACTTTGCAACTTTTGATGGATTAGAAATTTATAAAAATTTTAAATTTTAGTTGCATTTTATCTTAGCGTATGGTATTATCTATATTGTCGCTAAGAGATGCCGGCGTGGCGGAATGGCAGACGCATCAGACTCAAAATCTGACGGGGGTGACCTCGTGCCGGTTCGAGTCCGGCTGCCGGCATTATAAGAGAATCCGAACATTTTTCAATTAGAAAAGTTGTTCGGATTTTTGTTTATTAAAAAATAATAAATGATAGGAGGAAAAAGAATGTTTGCAATTGGTACTATATTAATTATGTTTTGTCATACTTGTTTGAATTTCAATTTAGCAAAGAAGCTAGGATATGGAGAACGATTTCATAAGTCTATACCATATATCATTAGTTTTATAAATGGATTGTTGGCTATTCACTTTTTTAGAGTGCCGTTTGAAAGTCCAATGAGCTTATATTTATTGTACCTTATATTGTTAACTCTAGAGTGTAGTGTCCTCTTTAAAAATAATTTAACAGGAACATTAGGAATTGTAGTGGGAAGTATGTTGCATCTGCTTACACTTCGTGGGATCATTGTTTCGCTAGTTTCCATTGTTAGTGAAACAGCCATGTTAGAGTTGTTACAGAATACAAGAGTATGGTCCTATATTACCCTTGGTAACTATACTCTTCAATTAGTTACGTTAGCTTTGTTTATTTTATTTATCCCTTTAGATACTGTGAAAAGAATTATCAGTAACAAAGAGTTTTATAGAAATTTTTTTACTACAGCAGTGGTATTACTTTGTTATTTGATGTATAATTCTAATATATTCACCTTAGAATTTTATTCGCTAAATATAGCAGTTCAAGAACTTACTATTTCATGTGTAATACTAAGTTTTTTCTACGCCATGATGTTTTTGCTAATCAAAGTCTTTAATTTAGGATCGTACAAGATTAAATCAGAAGAATTAGAAGAAAAAGCTAGTAAGAATCAAGCCTTTGCAGAGGCCTTACTAAATTTTGCAGAAATAATAATGGAAGTAAATTGCAAGGAAAAGAAAGTAACTAGATTGTTGATGGGTTCTAAAGAAAGAGAAGTAGAGCATTTAGCAGATTTAAATACTTTTATGAAATTTCAATCTAAGGAATATACACATCCTGAAGATGTTAGTATTATCCAAGGAATCACCACAGAGGGTTTAATAGAAGAATTTTATAAAGGCAATCAGGAATTGACATATGAATTCCGTTCGATGTCGTTACTTCCAGCAGAAGGTAGCACTGGGGTTATAATAAAAGATAACGAATACTACTGGCACAGAATGCGGATTAATTTAAGTTATAGTAAAACTCTGGATAGTGTGATAGCAGTTATTACCATAGATGAGATTCAGAAAGAAAAAGAAGAGCAATTGGCACTAAGGCAGAGTGCAGAACGAGATTCCCTTACAGGGGCATTTAATAAAGTGGCTTTTGAGAAAAAGCTAAACGAATACCTGAATCATGGAATTGAAGGAAGTTTATTCATGTTTGATTTAGACAATTTCAAAGGCATCAATGACAATATGGGGCATATTGCAGGAGACGCAGTTTTATGTGAAGTTTATCAGAAAGTGAATTCTATTTTTAGAGAAAATGATCTGATTGGACGAATTGGCGGAGATGAATTTGTTGCATTTTTGCACGGGTTTAGTAAAACAGAAAGTGTAGAAATGAAGGCGAAAACGATATGCGAACGAGTACGAAAAGTATATCGTGCTGAGAATGGAATAGATATTGAAATTTCGTGTAGTATTGGTATTTCGATTGCCCCAAAGCATGGTAGAGATTATAAGAGTTTGATACAACTTGCTGATTTGGCAATGTATGGAGCTAAAAGCGAAGGGAAAAATACATTCACCATTTACGATAGCGATGTGTTGTCTGGGTATAAGCAGCAAACAAAAGATGAATATACCAGGCTTAGAAAAGCACAGCAGGGAATTGTAGGAGAGGAAAATGATAGAGTATAATTTAGCAGCAGAATTTGCAGCTTTACTGATAATTTGTGTAGTTTTAGTAAGTTTTATCAGAGATTACGAGACACAGACAGCAAAATCCAAATGTATGCAATATATGTGTATTACAGCGTTCTTTTCTATTTTGTTTACCATTATTGCAACCATTGTCTCTGGTGAGAATATCAAGTACATCTCTATAGAAGTTGCTTTTTTGTGTAATACAATTTATTTTATTTTACTTCCATCTGTTTCTTTGTTTTTTGTTATATATGCACTACTTAATTCAAAGGTGCTACCGAGTTCAAGGGAGTATATTAGAAAAATTGTACCAGTTTGTATTCCTTATGCGGGGTATGTGGTCTTTATTTTATCCAATTATTTTACGAAGGCTGTATTTGATATTTCTGAGAGTTCTGGATATCAACGAGGTGATTTTTATCAGGTTACTTCTATTATGGTCTTGATACA
>CAYJHO010000053.1:0-2424 GCA_964369945.1 uncultured Lachnospiraceae bacterium | reverse complement strand
AAGACGGTATATAGTGAAACTTTAGTAGTTATCTGTATTACGATTGTATTGTCTATTGCTTTAACTACAGTTCAGATTGTTGCAGCAGATATTATTTTTACCGGCATCATCAATACCGCAAGTATCTTAATCATTCATTTGTATATTCAAAATGTAAAGAAATCAATGGATGCTATGACAGGGATTTATAATCGCACTGGGTTTATCTATCGATTGAAGAATTTGGTCAATAAAAATGAGCAGGTAACGATTTATGTATTTAGTATTCGTGGATTCAAAAGTATTAATGAACGTCTAGGAATCGAAGTGGGTGATAAAGTACTAGGGAAAATTGCAACTGTATTCTTGGAAAATTTTACACCAGCGAATGTATTTCGTTATAGTGGGGATGAATTTGCTATATTATTAAAGAATATTAATGTATCCGACGAGGAGAAAATTCAATCAATGATGCAAGTGTTCCAAGAGTCGTTGCTAATCGATAGAAATATTATCCAAGTCGATATGATTTATGCAAGAGTCGATTGTTTAGCTACCCAAATGGATGTAAAGGAGATTATTTCAGCGGCTGACTATTCGATTCGTGTATTAAAAGAAGGTGGAAGCAATCAAAGATATCTTTATGATACTGAAATAGTAAAGAAAATGAGTGAAAAGAATCATATGGAGGAACTCCTAAAGCTTGCAGTAGAATCTGGAAACTTTTTGGTTCATTATCAGCCTATTTATTCCGCAGAATCAGGAAGTTTTACACAAGCGGAAGCCCTTATTCGAATGAAAGATGAACAGAACCAATTGATCTATCCAAGTCAATTTATCGAAATCGCTGAGAAGACTGGTTTAATCAGTGCTATGACTTATATAGTATTAGAACAAGTGTGCAAAGATTTACGATATATGTTAGATCAATTTGGAGCCGACATGCTTTTACAATCGATATCTATTAATTTTCCATATTTTCAATTTTCAAATGTAGAAGTTATAGATAAAGTTACTTCCATGTTAGATAAGTATCAGATTAGTCCTAATATGATCAAAATAGAAATAACAGAAAGAACTTTGATTTCTAATGAGATAGATACTATTGCAATTATGGAAAAGATGCAAAGCAAGGGGTTTGTATTTAAGTTAGATGATTTTGGGGTAGATTATTCCAATATAAGCGTGTTTTTGAATATGCCATTAGATATCATTAAGATTGATCGTAGCTTACTCTTATCCATTTATCAATCTACAGAGAATCAGAATTTCTTTCGTAGTTTGATTTCTGGAATACGATCCACGGGGAGAACCATCATTGTGGAAGGTGTGGAAGAAAGGGATCAATTAGATTTTGTTATGGATTGTGGTTGCGAATATATTCAAGGATATATCTTTTCAAAGCCATTAAGTTTTCATGAATTTTGCAAGTTTCTAAAATATTAAAATGAAATTCTCACTAAGTTAAGGAGGGCATTTATGAGTCAATTTAGCTTTATACAAACAGTAAATGAAGCATGTGTAGGATGCAATAAGTGTATTTTTAAATGCCCTGTAAAAGCAAATGAAGCATTTTTTGAAGCAGACAAAGGGAAAGTTTTTGTCAAGGACGGACATTGTATTTCTTGTGGAGAGTGTATTTCTATTTGCGACCACCAGGCAAGAGTATTTACAGATGATATCGAAGAATTTTATCGTGATTTAGCAATAGGAGAATCCATATCTGTAGTAATCGCCCCAGCAGCCAAGCATAATTTTGAGGATTTATCTCAAATTATTGGGTATTTGAAGAGCATAGGTGTGAAACAAGTTTATGATGTTTCTATTGGTGCTGATATTTGCATCTGGGCCCATGTTAAAGCTGTGAAAGAAAGAGGGTTAGAAAATTTTATTGCCCAGCCTTGTCCTGTTATTGTTAGCTATATAGAAAAGTATGTTCCAGAGCTAATTTCTAGGCTTTCTCCAATTCAAAGTCCGCTGGTATGTTTGGCTACCTACTTAAAGGAAATCAAACATATCAATGATAAAATTATGTTTCTTTCACCTTGTATAGGGAAAAAAAGAGAAGTTATCAATAATCAAGAGTTTACAAATTTAAAGTATAATGTAAGTTTTACTAAGTTTCTGACTCATCTAGAGGAAGAAAAGGTTGATTTATCTAGCTATGAGAAGGCAATATTTGATCATACAGAAGGCTCTATAGGATTTACCTTTCCAAGACCAGGAGGTTTGGGAGAGAACATTAAATATCATTTAGGAGAATCTACATGGATTACCCAGGTAGAAGGCATACATAAAGTTCAGATGTATTTGAATCAGTATTTAGAAGATGTAAATGAGGGAGAAAAACTTCCATTTATTGTAGATGTTTTGAATTGTGAACAAGGATGTAACTTAGGCACAGGTACCAATCAAGATGCAAGACTAAATAAAATAAACTATGAA
>CAYJHO010000052.1:5991-15581 GCA_964369945.1 uncultured Lachnospiraceae bacterium | reverse complement strand
ATGGGAAAAGTATTGTGTTAGTAGTTGAGTATTCGTCCACAGTTTATTACTTAGACTTAGAAAGCAATACTCTAGAGTACATCAATAACTTTCATGTGCATGGAATTTATAAGGAAACTAGAGCAGTAAATTTAGAAGAAGATCGCATTATAATAGGAGCCAGTTTAACACTAAATTCTTCGTATAGACTATATGTATATACTATTTCAACAGGTGAGTTATTGTATGAACTGACACAGTTTGAACCAGATGCTGAAGTATTTAACTTATCTCCTAGTGGATATACTATGTTAGCAAAGACATTAGATTATTATGAAGATAGTATATATGAGAAGAATGCTCTGTGGCAGATTCCAAGTAGAATAGAGTTAGAAATCCAGGGAACTAAGATGGCAGAAGAAAGACCTCTAAATGAAGAGGAGAGAACGGCTGCAGGGCTTGAGTTGTTCGATTATGAATAGAAGAAAGATAAGAGGAGGCGATAAGTTATCGCCTCCTCTTATAGTAATCGTTCATGATTTAAGGGTATATCCCCTACTCGAAAAGAATATGATTATTATAGTAATGAGAGTTTTTCATCAATTCTGAATTTAATACATTTAACCCATAGAGCTCAATTAGAGTTTCTTCTGTACTATACAGATTAGCTCCGAGTCCCATGCGGTTTTCTTCCCAAGTAATGCCTAAGCTAGCAATGGCGGTTGGAAGAACATCAAAGGATGAAAAGGATCTTGAGATGGAAGGATCTTCTTCTATAGCACTGTTAATGATAGTAAAGTATTGTTTACGATAATAATCATCAGGTTGATGATCAAAGAAGTCTGAATCCATGGTTGGATGATCACCTGAGATAATGATGGTGGTATTCTCATAGAAATCTTGTTCTTGTATCCATGTTACAAATTCCGATACTTGTTTGCTAGAACAAGCTAATACATTGGAATATTGATCGTCGTAGACGGTATCGCAAAGTGTGCAAGAATAGCCATCCTCAAAATGGGTATCTACCGTTAGAGTAAATAGGTGAAAAGGATCCTCTTCCTCACTCAAACGTATTAATTCGTCTTTTGCCATTTCAAAAAGCTTTTCATCTTCTAGTCCCCACCATACGGAATAATCAGACTCAATATAGTTTCGCTCTTTTGCTTCATAATAATCAATAATTCCATAATTACCATGACTAGTAAATAAGCCATCTCTGCCTCCAAAGGCAACATTACTACCTAGTACAAAGCTTTGGTTGTATCCTGCGCTTTCTAACACATCTCCAAGTCCATAAGCTCCAGGTAAGAAGGCGTCCTCACGGTAGCTATTACGTGGTACGGGTACGGTGAGTGGAACTCCAAGGGTGAGTGCGCTCAAAGCTCCAGAGGTCCAAGTGGTTCCATAAGGGGAATAGAATCCGTTCATGGAATCAGGTGTTTGAAAGCTAGTATGTTCTGCAGCTAGTTGATATAGCTCTGGTATCAGGTTGGAATCAAACAGTCCATTTTCCTCATAAGAGTAATAAGAACTCTCCATACTTTCTAGGCAAATATAGATTAGATTTCTTTTGGTCTCTGGAAAACTAAAGTCCATAGTGGTTGCATCTGCATAGTGATCCTCATAAAGACTAGAAGATTGGCTGATGTCAATCAAATATTCCGAAGCCCCGATGGAATTAAAGGAATAGAAAGTGCAAATTGTAAAGCCAACCAAAAAGAATGATAGGATTCTTTTCTGGGATTTATAGTGCTTTCGTATTAGTGTAAAAAACAAAATACCAAATAGCAGGCAGCTAATTCCGAAAGGCGTTAAGATACAATTTGCAATAAAATCGGAGATATAGTCGTTGTTGGCTCCTTCTATGGGGGTACTTAGGTTAAATAATATTTGTGCAAAGCTTACTTCACCGAAAGTATTTGGAATCCAAAAGCTGATGGCAATCAATATGCTACTTACAAAGGTTAATAGAAACAATAGGCATAGTTTAATTTTATATTTCATAGTAACTCCTTTTCATAATAAGCCTAAATTATACAATAATAGTGTAATACTTACAAGAAAAATAATGAAGTTAATTTATATTATTGTAATTTCAAAACGATATTACAATGCGTAAAGTGGAACAATAGTCAATTCATACGTTTCGTTGACAGAAAATTAAAAGAATAGTAAAATAACAATAATAGTACAAAAGAAGATGGATTGTGGGGTACCTATAAAATGAAAAATGAGTACAAGTATGATGCATTTATTAGTTATAGGCACAGAGAGTTTGACAAGGCAGTAGCGAGTAAGCTACAGACCTTGCTAGAGACATATCGATTACCTAAAAGTGTAAGCTCTAGCAAAAAGGATAGAATTGGAAGAATTTTCCGTGATGAGACAGAGCTATCATCCTCAGGGAATCTTAGTTCTGAGATTAAAACAGCCCTTGGCGAATCACGGTATTTGATTATCGTTTGTTCTAAAGAAACGAAACATTCCAAATGGTGTCTTGAAGAGATTACATATTTTAAAGAATTAAATGGAGGTTCTACCGAAAATATATTAGCGTTACTTATAGAAGGGGAACCTTCTGAAGTATTTCCAAAAGAATTATGTCAAGAAGAACAGCTTGTGATTCAGGACAATGGCGAAAGGCAGATGGAAATCATAGAAGTAGAGCCGCTAGCTGCCAATATTACAGCGGATAGTACAAAGGCCTCATTAAAATTATTAAAGAGGGAGTTTCTTAGGATTGCAGCTACTATGTTAGATTGTAGCTTTGATGATTTGTATCAGAGAAACCAAAGAAGAGCAACTAAGAGGTTTATCTATGCCTTGGCTGCTGGTCTGTTGTTGGTAACAGGAATTAGCATCTATGCCTTAATCAATGCAGGAATTATTTCGGAACAAAATAAGCAATTAGTAGAAAGTCTTCAAAGTATTGAAAGGCAGCAATTATTTCAATCCATCGATTATGCTGAGAGTTTATTAGAGGAAGGAGATCGATTAGAAGCTGCCTCAATTTTATCCGAGGCCTATGAGAGATTTGATAAGAAACATGTAGAGTATGAGGAATTTAAGAATACGATTGAGCCGCTTATGGCTCGTACCGTTTACTATGAGGATTATAGTACCTATTTTGCATTTGCAGAAGAACAAGCCCTTGCTTATGCTGTTTTTGCACAGGAAGATACGAAGCTTGTCAGTGTAACACTGACTGGGGAAGTGGACATTATGGATCTTGCTACAGGGAAGAAGGATTTTGAATTTTCTACCAATTTGATGGTTGATCAAGCCGCCTTATTAGAAAACTATTTGGTAGTAAGTTCTTATCCAAGCAATATAGAAATATGGGATATATCCACGGGAGCTCAAGTCCATGCCCTAACGGTAGCGGAGCTATTCATTGAAACCATGGTTTATTCCAAGGAATTAGAGGCAATTCTTGTGATATGTGAGCGTGAGAATAACTATCAAGAAACATATTACAGTATTGTGGATCGGTCATTTATTCAGGAAAAAGAAAAAGAACTGAACTTAGTAAGCAATGACTTATATGATTTGATTTCTGTTTCGCCAGAGGGAAGTTACTTTGTACAATATGATTTTGATGCAATCAGTGTTACCACATTGGGAAGTGAAGTAAAGGAACAACGACTAGACATAGACCTGTTAGAAAACGAATTGATTACCGTAAGCAAAATTACGGATGATGGTTACGTCTATATTCTGACCAATCAATCAGACCAATTGGAACACGAATATATTTCACGTATTCGTGTATATGACTTGCATGAGGAAAGAGAAATATATGAGGCAATAATAAGTGAAACCTTTACCGATCATATTTTTCCACCAAATACCTATAATGGTACAGTAATCACAAGTTCTTCCTATGCAGAAGAGAGTTTCGTTCAGTTAGTATTTATGGAAGCTACAGCAGAAATATATGATATTTATCTAGGAATTGAAAACGATCCAGGTTCTTATTTTTCCCCAGAATTTTATATCCAATATGTATCAGACCAAGAAATATTAATTACCACGAATCTTAAGAATTTAGCAATGCAAATCGTTTCTTTGGACCTGGAACAAACATTTATAAAGAGTACAGAGGAATTAGCTGTTTCAACGGGCATTACCTCATTTCTGACAGCTAGTAGTAATGGAGAGTGGATTCTTACTTCCTATACAAATGGCCACAATCATGTGTATTATGCCAAGGGGAATGACTTAGTCGTTGCAGCAAATCACATGCCAGAAGATCTGTATTATACTGCAGTTTCTGGTAATCTGAGGGTGCTAAGCAAGGAAGGTGAGATTATAGATGCAGTAAATAATACAGTAATTTCACAGATCGAAACAGGGCCAGACGACTATATAGTTTACGATTATTCTCTTATGAATCAAGATGGTACTAAGGTGTTGTATTGGATTAGAGTAGAGGGCGGTTGCAAGGCTTTTCTATGGGATGTGGAAGAACACAGATCAATAGAGTTAGCGAATTTGCCTGCCATTGGAGAAAGTGAATATGGATTAATAGCAGATATCAGCTGGGATTTATCTTATATTTGCTATGAGCAAGAGGAAAGTATCAGTATTTATGACACAGAAAAGCAAGAGGTAGTTGCTCAATCTGCATTTCTTAATCAAGCATCTGACATTTATATGCAAGAAGATGGAGAAACAATGATAGCTGTAAGTCGGGAGAATAATTTTATATATGAAGTAGATACAGAAACAGGAGAGCTGAAATTACTAAGCACAGTTGGTGGGATTGGGAAATATTCTACACAGGTGGAAGCACTTAATTTGGAGCAGGAGCGAATCATTCTCTATGATAGATGGAGTTATTATGTGCCAAATCAAGTCTTTGTACATTCTATGATAACAGGTGAAATGTTGTTTGACTTTAGTTATTTAGGAACAGAACCAAATGTATGGATTTTTTCTTCAGATGGAACCGCAGCGGTTAGTATGAATTCAGAGAATTTAGAGGCAAGGTTTTGGCAGATTCCTGGATTTAGTGAATTGGTTGAAGAGGTAAAAGCTTTTTCAAGTGAAATAGAATTAACCCAAGAGGAACGGGAGAAATCAGGTTTAATTCTATTTGATTCTTTTTAGAAAGATTAGGAGGAGATTATGGAAAAAAGAGGACAGTGGTCAAGTAATATCGGTTTTATTTTAGCAGCAGCAGGTTCCGCCGTAGGGCTAGGAAATATCTGGAAGTTTCCAGGGAAGGTAGCTGCAAATGGTGGAGGGGCATTTATTTTAGTCTACTTACTTATCGTAGTTTTGGTAGGATTTTCTGTTATGTTAGCAGAAATTACCTTAGGACGTCATACCCATAAGAATGCAGTGGGAACCTTTCGAGCAATCAATAAGAAGTATTCTTTTATTGGTGCCCTAGGGGTATTTACAGCATTTGTGATTGCTTCCTATTATTGTGTTGTAGGGGGCTGGGTGCTACGCTATATTATAGAATATCTAAGTGGTGCAGGATTTGCAGGAGGAGGAGAGGCCTATTTTATTAATTTAATTACCTCTCCTGTGGAGCCTATTATTTGGCAAGGTATTTTCTTGTTTCTATGCATTATGATTATTATAAGAGGGGTAGCAGGTGGAATTGAGAAGATTTCTAAAATATTAATGCCATTATTATTAATTATAATTGTTGTGATTGTCATTCGTTCTTTGACCTTAGAAGGGGCCTTAGATGGTGTGAGATTTATGCTGAATGTTGATTTTTCTACTCTTAGTATGGAGTCGGTGGCGGTTGCCATGGGGCAGGCCTTTTTCTCTTTATCTTTGGGGATGAGTATTATGATTACCTATGGTTCCTATGTGCCTAAAACGGAAAATCTAGCAAAGAGTACCTGGTCTATCTGTATTATTGACACTTGTATCGCACTATTTGCTGCTTTGGCGATTATTCCAGCCGTATTTGCAACAGAAACTGATATGGGAATGGGGGCAGGTTTTGCATTTATAGCCCTACCGAGTGTATTTGCGGAAATGCCTTTTGGAAATCTGTTTGGGTTGTTATTCTTTGCTTTGCTATTCTTTGCAGCCTTTACCAGTGCAATTTCTATTATAGAAGGCGTAGTAGCTTATGTAACCGAAGAATTTCATATTTCTAGGAAAAAAGCTATTATTATGATAGGTGGTCTAGCATTTCTCCTTGGAATGGGGTATTCACTCTCCCAAGGAGCCATGGATTTATCAATACCTTGGTTCACAGAAGCAGGAAGTATTTCACTTGGTAATTTGATGGAATTATTTACGGATAATCTAGCCTTACCTTTAGGTGCACTTTTAACCTGTATTTTTGTTGGCTTTGTATGGAAGCCAGAGTCTGCCTTGAAGGAAATAGAGCAAAATGGAACCTATCACTTTAAAGGATATAAACTATGGAGTATTAGTATTAAATTTATCTGCCCGATTGTGTTAGCAATTATTTTATTCTACACCTTGGTATTAGGGGTTGGCTTAAGTTAGAGAAAAGGTCAAGCGAGAAATTTTCTCGCTTGACCTTTTTAAAATAGGCAGTCTTTGGTGGTGCCACCTTTAGCATAGTGCACTGGTAGGAGTGTAAGGGTAGGAAGTGGAGCATTATCGATATTTACAATTAATTCGACACACTTTTGGGCAATCAGTGGAAGTGGTTGTACAATGGTAGATACCATATATTCATATTTACTTTTTAGATAAACTTCTTTGATTCCATCAAAACCGATGACTTGCACATCATGTGGTACTTGATACCCCATATCCTTTAATACTTTAATGGCATGGCACGCGTGAATATCTGTATTAGCGAAGATTCCATCAAATTTCAGTTTATGATGCGTTGAATCTTCTAAGTCTTTGAGAAATTCTTCGATTAATTCAAATTGATTATCAGCATCTACTTGATTAAAGTAAATGGGTTTAATTTTGTGCTTTTTACACGCATCTAAATATCCTTCAAAACGTCGATCAGCTTCACCTCGAAAACTAGAATGAAAGCGAATGAAGATAGGTTGTTTACATCCTAATTCTATTAGCTTTTCTACTGCAAGCATTCCACCTTGATAATTATCAGATGCAATCCGAGCAATGGATCTATTTTCAAACTGTCTATCAAAAGCAATCAATGGAATATGTTCGGGTACTAACTTACTGATATCTGAGTAAGTTAAGGCAATAATTCCATCTGTTTTGCTTTGTGTAGCTAGTGAAATGTAGTCCATTTCTTTTTCAGGTAATCCATTAGAGCAACAAAGAATCAATTTGCGTCCATGAGCATATGCTTGTTGTTCAATTTCATAAGCTAATAGTGAAAAAAAAGGCGAAAGAAGATTTGGAATAATCAATGTTATAGTTTCAGTTTTTGATGTTTTTAAACCTCTTGCATAAGTGTTGACTTGATAATTGAGTTTTACTATGGCATCTTCTACTTTTTGTTTATAGCTATCTCTTACATAGATTCCATTAATTACTTTAGATACCGTTCCTAGAGCAACCCCAGCCTCTTTGGCCACATCTTTCATGGTAGGTACTGAGTTCTTTTTCATATGAGATATTCCTTTCATTTTCTATTTATGATTAGTATAATATAATTAGAAAATAAAGTATATAGGATAACGTTTCATTTGTGAAAAATATACAATTGTTAGGTGGCAAAATTGGAAGAAATGATGAAAAAAATGAGGATTGAAAGATATGTATTGACTATTTTATGTAAAGAGTGTAATGTTTAATTAAATAAAAATGAAACGTTTCAAGATGGAGCGTTTTAGTGGGAGGATGTATTAATGATAGCTGATAAGAAGAAAATGAGTACAGGGAAATCCATTAAAAATAAGAGGACTTGGGAAAAAGTAAGGAGCAATTGGCAATTGTATTTATTATTATTACCAGGAGTAATTCTAACCGTAATTTATAAGTATATTCCTATGTATGGCGTACAAATTGCTTTTAGGGATTATCATTCCTCGCTTGGCTTTTTTGGAAGCGAATGGGTAGGCCTAGAATGGTTTGAAAAATTTTTTACTAACTATCAAAGTTTAGATTTGATTGTTAATACCGTATTACTTAGTTTGTATTCCATACTATTTACATTTCCTATTCCAATCATACTGTCTTTAGTAATGAACCAGTTGAAGTGGAAGAGGTTTAAAAAAGTAACACAAACCATTCTTTATGCACCACACTTTGTTTCTATTATGATTGTTTGCGGTATGTTACGAATCTTTTTATCTCCATATGGAGGTTTGATTACAAGCATTGTTGCTTTCTTTGGTGGAGATGTTTCTATTGGCCTTTTAGATCAAGCAGAAAACTTTAGAACTATATATATTACCTCTTCAATATGGCAAGATGCTGGATGGGGAATGATTATTTATATGGCTACATTAGCAAGCGTCGATTCCTCTTTGCATGAAGCTGCCAAAGTGGATGGTGCAAATACTTGGCATAGAATGCTACATATTGATTTACCAGCATTAGTACCCATGATTGTAATTCAATTAATTATGTCATTTGGTAGCTTAATGAATGTAGGATTTGAAAAAGCATTCCTATTACAGACTGACTTAAACTCAGCAACTTCAGATATTATTGCTACTTATGTCTACGAACAAGGTATGTTGAGGGCAATGTACAGTTTTGCAACAGCAGTAGGATTGTTCAATACAGCGGTAAATATAGTTCTATTATTGGTAGTAAATAAAATCGCAAAGAAAGCTGCGAATATTAGTTTTATTTAGAAAATGGAGAAGAATAAAATGAAGACGAAAAAAGTTTGGGGCTCTGATAAGATAATTGAATTGGTAATGGCATTGGCAATTACAGTGTTTGTGATATTAATTTTGTATCCATTATATTATGTGCTGATCGCTTCTATATCAGATCCATATGAAGTGTATGCAGGAAATACACTGTTATTCCCTATCGGTTTTACGCTAGAAGGATATGTGAAGGTCTTTCAAGATCCAGCTATTATGTCTGGGTATATTAACAGTATTTTCTATACCGTATTAGGTACCACTATTTCAACTGCACTAGTAATGTTGACAGCCTACCCACTATCAAAGCCGAATTTGGTGGGGCGCAGAGGGATAATGATATTCTACTTGATTACCATGTATTTCTCTGGTGGTTTGATTCCAACCTATTTAACAGTACAGGATACAGGGATTATGAATAGTGTTTGGGCACTTATTTTGCCCGGAGGGGTAGCTGTATTTAATGTTATTGTAGCAAGAACCTATTTTGAAGCAAGTATTCCATCAGAAATGTATGAGGCTGCAACCATTGATGGTTGCGGAAATATTAAGACATTTTTACTTATTGCATTGCCATTGGCAAAGCCGATTATTGCAGTTATGACCATTTTTGCAATGGTAGCATTTTGGAACGACTGGTTTACAGCTTTGATTTATTTGGGGGACAAAGATCAGTATCCATTACAACTTGTATTAAGGCAGATTCTGATTGAAAGTCAAGCCTCAGCAAATTCACTAAGTGGATTAGATGGAGGTTATGCTGAAGCAAATAGAATTGTAGAACTTATTAAATTTGCATCTATGGTAGTAGGTGCGGTACCAATGTTGATCGCATATCCTTTTGTACAAAAG
>CAYJHO010000052.1:0-5981 GCA_964369945.1 uncultured Lachnospiraceae bacterium | reverse complement strand
TACAAAAGTATTTTGAAAAAGGATTTATGATAGGAGCAGTAAAAGGATAATTTAATTAAAGGAGATTAGGAAAATGAAAAAAAGAATTGTAAGTATGATGTTAGCAGTAGCAATGGTTAGTTCTTTTGTAGCTTGTGGAGATACAAGTGAGAATCCAAGAGAAGGAAGTGCTACCAATAGTGAGGTGAGAGAGTTTGAGATATTTGCAGGTGTAAGTTCCCTGTCGCCAGATAATTCAGAAAAGCCAATTATTCAAGAAATGAACGAAGCCATGGATGTAGAGGTGACTTGGAATTGTGTGGCAGGAGATGCCTTAGTAGAAAGAAAAAATCTAGTGCTTAATGCAGGTAGCGATTTACCAGATGCTTTTATGGGTGCAGGACTTTCGGATTATGAGATTATTACTAATGGAGAATACGGAGTTTTTGTAGCACTTGAAGATTACATTAATCCAGAAACAATGCCTAACCTTAGCGCAATTGTAGCAGACAATCCAGATGTATTAGCTGCAGTAACTATGCCAGATGGGCATATCTATACGCTTCCTACTATTGTAGAAATGGGTTTTGAATATAGTGATGGTAATAACTATTACATTGGTGCTATCCCACAGTTTGTAGCTATTAATTCTGATTGGCTAGAAGCAGTAAATATGGAGATGCCGACTACTATTGAAGGATTACACGATGTATTGGTAGCGTTTAGAGATAACGATGTTAATGGAAATGGTGATCCAAGTGATGAAATACCACTTTCTTTCCAATGGGATCATTGGTGTGCAAATATGGGATCTTTATTCTCAGCCTTTGGATTTACAGGTTATAATGCGGATCATAGAGCAATCGAAGATGGAACAGTGTATTTCCAAGCAAATACAGATGAATATAAAGAAGCGATGTTGTATTTTAGTGAATGGTATCAAGAGGGCTTGATTGATATTGAAGCATTTTCACAAGATGATAGCCAGTATATAGCAAAAGGATCAGGAACAGATCCAAGACTTGGAGTATTCTCTTGGTGGGAAATTCCAGAAGTGGTTGGTGAACATGCCGATCAATATGAATATTTGACATTTTTATCTTCCGCTGATGGAACTCTTGGAGTTAATCTAAATGAGCAAGGAACTATTTCACGTGATAGATTCGCAATGACAAATGCATGTGAAAATCCAGAATTATTAATGCAATGGGTTGATCAATTTTATGATCCAACAATCAGTATGCAAGCAATTTATGGTCCAATTGGTGAGTATTTTGAAGCTGAGCCAGATGAAAATGGTGTATATAAAGAAACAGCAGAAGCAGGTGGAGATATGAAAGCCAGAACAGAAATTTGGGCACCGATTAGACAGTTGAGTTCAGATTTTGGGACATATTATTATATGGAAGATAGAGCTATGCAAAGATTAGAAGATCTAGATCAAGTATGGTTTGAAAATGTAGATGATTTTAACTATTATCCAAGTGTAGTATTTACAGTAGAAGAAACAGAATTGATTAATGACAAAATGGGAGATATCAAAGAGTATGTTTCCGAAACTTCTGCTAATTGGTTAATTTATGGCGGTGTGGAAGAAACATGGGATGAATATGTAGCACAGTTAGAGGCTATGGGTGTGAATGAAGTAGTAGCAGCTTGGCAGGCAGCTTATGATCGTTATGAGGCAGCTAAATAAATAGAAAGTAAGGAAAAACAGATGAAGATTAGTAATAAATTAGAAAAATCAAGAGAATACGAAGTGGAAGAATTAAAAAATAGAAAATTTAGTGAAAAGCAAGCATTTCATTTATGTGCTCCCGTAGGTTGGATCAATGATCCTAACGGTTTTTCAGAATTTAAAGGTGAGAAGCATCTGTTTTTTCAATATCACCCATATGATACCGTTTGGGGACCAATGCATTGGGGACATGTAAAATCAAGCGATTTTATTAAGTGGGAACAGTTACCAATAGCAATTGCTCCAGATGAGACCTATGATAATTTCGGATGTTTTTCTGGTAGTGCTATAGAATGGAAGGGTAAGCATGTTTTGGTATATACTGGTGTTGAGGAAGTAGAAAATGAAAAGGGTGAAAAGAGTACTCTTCAAACACAATGTGTTGCGATAGGCAATGGAATTAATTATGAAAAAATTTCAACAAATCCAGTGATTACAGCAAAGCAAGTACCACAAGGAGGAAGCAAGGTAGATTTTCGAGATCCAAAAGTATGGGAAGATGATGGAACTATTTATATGGTAGTAGGAAATAGAGCATCCGATGGTAGTGGCCAGATTCTATTGTATAAAACAGAAAATTTACAGCAGTGGGAGTATGTTGGAATTGTTGATCAATGTCTAAATCGATATGGGAAAATGTGGGAATGCCCAGATTTGTTTACATTAAATGGAAAAGATGTTTTGTTGGTATCTCCACAACAAATGATTGGAAAAAAACTAGAGTTCCATGCAGGTGATGGAACCATGTATCTTATTGGGGAATTACAGACAGATGGGTGCGGTTTACAAGAAGAGACTATTAAAACTATAGATGGGGGCCTAGATTTTTATGCACCTCAAACCATGTTAGCTGCAGATGGAAGAAGGATTATGGTAGGGTGGATGCATGCTTGGGGGGTAAATCTCTTCGAGCAAGCAGATGGTTTTTGTGGTATGATGACTATCCCAAGAGAACTAAGCTTGAAGGATGGATATTTATATCAAGTACCAGTAAGAGAGTTAGAAACCTATTATAAAAATAGAGTTGAATTACTAGATGTTTGTTTAGAAGAAGAGTATGTTAAGCTTGATGCACTGAGTGGAAGAATTCAAAATATTGAATTTTCCATTGAAAGTACAGAGGGTTTTATTTTAGAAATGAAACTTGCTGCAAATGACCAATATTATTCCCATTTAGTTTATGATAAAGAAAATGGAGTATTAAGTTTTGACAGGGCAAGTTGTGGAATTCGAAGAGATGTTCCTCATACAAGAACCATTTCACTACTATCAAAGCCAGAGAAATCCAAAATTCGCATTCTGATGGATCGTTATTCTATTGAAGTTTTTGTGGAAGATGGTCAGCGCGCGATGACTTCGATTATTCGAACACCTTTTGAAGCAGATGGCTTTTTTATTAAATGCAACAAAAAGGTTAATGCTTATATTGTGAAACATGATATTTATTTGTAGGAGGGAAAGACGATGAAAACGGTAGAGGCAGTTGCGCTAGGAGAGCTACTAGTAGATTTTACAGAAAATGGAATGTCAGATCAAGGAAATCAGTTGTTAGAAGCCAATCCAGGAGGTGCTGTGTGCAATGTACTTGCAATGCTTCAGCAATGGGAACATGCCACAGGATTTGTAGGGAAAGTGGGAAAAGATGGCTTGGGGAAAATGCTGAGAGAAAAGGTAAGTTCGATAGGTATTGATACAAGTTATCTGTATGAAGATACTAAGGTTAGAACCACTTTAGCTTTTGTACATAACTATCCAGATGGAGATCGAGATTTTTCTTTTTATAGAAATCCAGGAGCCGATATGATGCTAGTAGAAGAAGAGATTCCTGTAGATTATATAAAAGTAGCTAAAGTATTCCATTTTGGAACCTTGTCTATGACACATCCTTCTGTAAGAAATGCAACACAGAAAGCTTTGAAAATAGCAAAAGAAAATGGATTGCTTATTAGTTTCGACCCGAATCTAAGAGAAAGTTTATGGGAGAGCCTAGAGCTAGCTAGAATACAATTTGGCTATGGAATGAAAATGTGTGATATCTTAAAAATATCCGATAATGAAATTCAGTGGTTTACAGGTGAAGAGGATTATGACAAGGGGGTTGTAAAGTTACAACAGGAATATAAAATTCCACTGATTGTGTTGTCTATGGGAAAGGATGGGAGTAGGGCTTATTATAAAGATAAGCGAGTGGAGGTGCCATCCTATCTTCAAGAAAATACAATAGAAACGACAGGAGCAGGAGATACCTTTTGCGGGAATGTATTACATTTTGTTCTTCACTATGGGATTGATAATTTGGATGAGCAAAAGTTACATGAAATGTTAAGCTATGCGAACGCAGCAGCCTCCATTATCACTACTAGAAAAGGTGCACTTTGTGTTATGCCTACGATACAAGAAATAGAGAATTTATTGAAAAGTAGAGGACAATATGAAAATTAATGGAATGAATCATTATATCGTAGGGAGTTCTGAGGCAGGGGTATTGGAGAGTTTTTCAATAACCCTTCTTTGTACTCCATATACCTATGAAACTGCAATCAGTGGTTTGTACACTGCATATGATAGAAAGCAGAATACTGGGATTGCGATTGGAGTTAAGAAATCAGGTCATATTACAGCTTGTTTTGGCTTAGGGGATGAAATAATAGAGATTGAGAGTCTAGCTGTTCATGTAAATCGCGGAAAAAGAAATATAGTAACATTACAATTTTGGGGAGAAGCAGGTTGGTGCGAACTTTATGTGAATGGTCAGATATCACAAAGAAAACAATTTAGAAGACATTCTAGGATACTAAAAAAAGAAGGGAAATCATTTTGGGGCAAATATGTAGATGCAGATCGATACCAAGAGGGTAGTAGGTTTGGCATTTTCCATGGAGATATTGAAGTGATAGAAATGGGAGAATGTTATAGGTCCTATCAAAAGATATTAGAGATACATCGTAGTTATCTGCATAAAATGCAAGAAGAAGAGTGTAATCTTTATGAAGAGGTATCTTTCGAGGAGGATTTTCATAGACCAAGTTATCATTTGATTCCTACTGCAAAATGGATGAATGAACCCCATGCCCCTTTTTATGATAGAGGAAACTATCACATTTTTTACCAAGCAAATCCACATGCTCCAATCTGGGATAATATTTGTTGGGGGCATTTGATTAGTAAAGATATGATCCATTGGAAAGAATTGAAAATTGCTCTTTATCCAGATGATCCTAAGCTTGATATGGATGGCTGTTGGACAGGAAGTGTATGTGTAGATCAAAATGGTGTTCCTAGAATCTTTTATACTGCAGGGAATAATCAGGAATTGCCCAATCAATCCATAGCCTGTGCTATCCCAAAAGATATGGGAGATATCCAATTGCAAGAATGGAACAAGGAAGGTATTATATTAAGGCAGTCCTTAGGGGAGGGATTTTTAGGTGAATTTAGAGATCCTTATGTGATTTATAGGAATGGAGAGTATCATATTTTGGTAGGCACAGGTGATGAAAACAATGGAGGCGGCAATGCGCTAGTATATACTAGTCCGGATTTAAAAGAATTTACCTGTTGCGGCTTTATCATGGATTATGCTTATGAAGCACATACAGAGGTAGGTCATGTTTGGGAGTTGCCAGTATTGTTGCCACTAAAAGATGAAAACAAAAATATTGTATGTGATATCTTCTTGCTATGTGCATGTCAAATAGAGGAAGAACTTGTTGAGACATACTATTTTCTAGGTAATTATGATGAAGAAAATAAACGGTTTATCAAGAGTCATGAAGAACCTAGGTTATTGGATTTGGGGAATGGGATATTTACTGGACCTAGTGGCTTTGTTGCTGAAGACGGAAGAAGTATTGTTTTTACCATTGCACAAGGGAAAAGAGAGAGTGAAATAGAGTTTGATGCAGGATGGGCACATAATGGCGGATTACCTATAGAATTGGGCATACAAGATGGCGAGTTATGCATAAGACCAATTAGAGAATTAGATGTTTATTTTAATAAGAAAGTTCTGAAAGAAAAATTGATATTCATACCAATAAAAAACTGCAAGAAATTCATCTAGAAGAGCACAAGGTGGTTTTAAACTCAAAAAAGGATTCTTGTGAATTTGAGTTATTCTTAGGGGAAGATAGGATCCTTGTCCGTTTTCATAGAAATTCAAAATGTTTTGAAGTAATAAATAAAAATACAGGAATGAGGATAAGCAAATGTAGAGGAGAAATAGATCTAGTAGAGGTTTATGGTGATATTCATATGGAGATAT
>CAYJHO010000051.1:0-15608 GCA_964369945.1 uncultured Lachnospiraceae bacterium | reverse complement strand
GCATCTCAAACATAGTTTATTATAAAAGCTTTTAAATATATTGTCAATAGTATTTCTCATTGAAATATACTTTAAACAATTCTTCTTACAGCCAATACGGTAGGTGATTGCCCACCATATCCATAATGAATCGGATCCGTTACAATTCCTGTCTTAGAACTTTTGGCATGAACGATCTGCCCACCACCAATATATAGTGCCACATGTCCGTCATAACAAATAATATCTCCAGGTTGAATCGATTCTAAAGAAACCGCTACCCCAGCACTTCTTAGAGAATAAGAAGATCTAGGTAGAGAATAACCAAAGGCTTTATATACTTGATTAACAAATCCCGAACAATCCACTCCCTCTGTAAGCGAATTTCCTCCCCATACATAAGGGCCACCAACATATTGAACGGCAAAACTTGCAATTTGCTTTCCTAATTCAGAACCGCTTGCACCATTGATAATTTCAGAACTAGAACTACCACTGTTGGCCTCTTCTTTCGCTGCCGCTTGTGCCGCCTCTAAAGCTGCTTGTGCTGCTTCTTGTTCTCTAATATCTGCAATTTGATTCTGATTAGAAGCTATTTCACTCTTAAAGGCATCTACTTGTTCTTGCACATCTGCCATCATTACATCATAATCACTGATTTGGCTTTCTAACTCTGCAGCAATTCTTTCTAATTCTGTTTCTTGAGCTAACAACTGTATTTGCTTTTGTTCTAAATTATAAAATTCTTCCTCTAAGTTTTCTTGCATTAGCTTTGTTTCATCAATGAGAACTTGGTATTCATCTAACATTTCTCTATCGTAAGCATAGAGGCTTTCCACATATTCTGCTCGATTTAGCAAATCTCCAAGTCCCTTTGCAGACATCAACATAAGCATGGTACTTTCATCACCATTTTCATACATATATTGGATTCGTTTGACCATATCTTCGTAATGTGCATCTTTGATAATGGTCATCTCCTCTAATTCTACTTGTATCTCACTAATTTCAATTTCTTTCTTTGCAATATCATCTTCTGCTGTGGCAATATCTTTCATTAAGTTAATCAATTCGGAACGTTGGCTATCCAACCTCATCTCTGCCTCAATTTGCAGTGCCTCATACCGCTCTAAATCGTCTGCAACATCTTCCAATTTATCCTCTGCCTCATCAATGGCATCTTCTAATTCTTGAACGGTAGTTGACAAACTAATAAAATTATAATTCGCAACAAGTACGATTGACAACATAATGGCTATGCATATTTTCGTCCTTTGTAACATCTTATTTTTCACCCTAACCCTATCTTACAAATCACAATTGTTAACAGTTCTTGGGAATGGTACTACGTCACGTATATTACTCATACCTGTTAAGTACATAACACAACGCTCAAATCCTAAACCAAATCCAGCATGTTTTACTGATCCGTACCTTCTTAAGTCTAAATAGAAATCATAATCTTCTTTATTTAGATCCATTTCTTCCATTCTTCTCTCAAGAACCTCTAAATTATCTTCTCTTTGAGATCCACCAATAATTTCGCCAATACCCGGAACCAAACAATCCATAGCAGCAACTGTCTTATTATCGTCATTCAACTTCATATAGAATGCCTTAATATCCTTTGGATAGTCTGTTACAAATACAGGACGCTGATACACTTCTTCTGTTAAATATTTCTCATGTTCTGTTTGTAAATCACAGCCCCAAGTTACTTTATAATCAAAGTTATCGTTATTTTTCATTAAAATATCAATTGCTTCTGTATAGCTTACTCTTCCAAATTCTGAATTCATAACATGAGTTAAACGTTCTATTAAGCCCTTGTCCACAAATTGATTTAAGAATGCCATTTCTTCTGGTGCTTCTTGTAATACATAAGCGATTACATATTTCAACATAGCTTCTGCTAATTCCATATCATCTGTCAAATCTGCAAAAGCAATTTCTGGCTCTATCATCCAAAACTCGGCAGCATGTCTTGTGGTATTTGAGTTCTCTGCTCTAAAAGTAGGACCAAAGGTATAAACATTCTTAAATGCAAAGGCATATGTCTCCACATTTAATTGGCCACTTACTGTTAGATTAGTTTCTTTCCCAAAGAAATCTTGACTATAGTCAATTGTACCTTCCTCTGTTTTTGGAACACTATCAATATCTAAGGTTGTTACTCGAAACATCTCCCCTGCCCCTTCACAGTCGCTTCCTGTGATAATTGGAGTATGCACATAAACAAATCCTCTCTCCATAAAGAAGGAATGGATCGCATAGGCTGCCAAAGAACGAATACGAAACACTGCTTGGAATGTGTTAGTACGTGGTCTTAAGTGAGAAATTGTTCTTAAATACTCGAAACTATGTCTTTTCTTCTGCAGTGGATATTCTGGAGAAGATTCACCTTCTACTAGTACCTCAACGGCTTGCATTTCAAATGCTTGCTTTGCTTCAGGAGTAGCAACAATCGTTCCTCTTACTACAATGGCTGCTCCTACATTTAATTTACATATATCTTGAAAATTCGAAAGATTATCGTCATATACGATCTGTAATGGTTGGAAATATGTTCCATCTGTTACTACAACAAATCCAAAAGTTTTAGAATCGCGGATGCTTCTAATCCATCCCCCTATCATAACTTCCTTTCCTATAAATTCGTCACTTTTTGCATATAAATCTCTAATTTCTGTTATCTTCATGATTTCCTTATCCTCATTTCTTCTGACATAAAAAGGCCTAAATGCTCATGGCATTTAGGCCTTTGCTCCCTTATTATACATCTAATACTACTGCATTTTCAATAAGAAATTGTAAAACATTATCACTCATTAAATAAAGTATGATTTCCTCTCTTGGTACCATCGCATAAAGTTCATCTTCTGTACTTAAACCTTGGAATGCCATATAGTCACTTACAAAGGTATTTACTTGCTCTTCTGTTGCATTTAAGCCTTCTGCATTCGCTATTGCTTGTAAAGAAACTAGCTGCTTGCTATATGCTTCACTGGATAATAGAATGTAGTTTTCTAAGCTATCTCCTAATACTGCAATTGCATAATCTTCTACTTCCATACCATACATACTAGCTTCTGCAGCCAAACCTTCTGTTACAGAAGTTGAAATAGAATTAAATTGCATATCGTAGATAAAATCTGGCACCTTATTTACTACGGCTATTTCTTCTAATTTAGTAAGAATTGCAGATTCTAATGCCATATCGTAAGTTGCATCTTCTTCACTTTGAAGATATTCTGTTACAAAAGTCATGAATTCAGCTACATTTCCATAAGGAGCAGCTTCTCCTGTTTCCTCTTCTCCAATTGTAGCAATTTCAGCAATTAACTCATCAGACATATCTGGAACTACTGAATTAACAGTTACTGTAAACACTACTTCTTGCCCTGCTAAATCTGTACTACTATAATCTTCTGGAAAAGTAAGTGTTAAATCTACGGTATCTCCAATTGCTACGCCAATCAAACCATCTTCAAAACCATCGATAAATTGTCCTGAACCAATTTCTAATGTTTGACCTGTAGCAGTGCCACCCTCAAAAGCAACTCCATCTAATTTTCCTTCGTAATCAATATTGGTAACATCTCCAAGTTCTACTACACCTTCGGTTTGTTCTAAGCCGTAGCTAGCTGCCATATTTTTGAATACATCTTCCGCGAAAATAGTTGCAGTTTCTTCGTCTACGATTACCTTTGCTGCTACTGATACTTCCATTCCCTTATATTCGCCCATTTCATAAAATCCATCTAAAGGATATTGGCTAAGATCTGTTATACTTCCATCTGTTTCTACTAATTCCACACTAAGCTCAGCTTTTGGAATCTCTGCTGCTGCGTCTCCAGCTTCTGCATCTTCCGCAGTGTCATCTCCTTCTGCAGCTTCTTCTGTTACTTCTGTTTGTGTATCTTCTGTTACGGCTGTTTCACCACATGCAGTAAAAGCAAGAGTCGTTGCCATCATAAGTGTAATTGCTAATAATTTTCTTTTCATAATTAATCTCCTTCTCGTCACTAATGGGTATTATAGCACAAAGAACCATCCCTTGTACAAAGATTTATTCGTTTTTCACATTTAATTCATATTTAGTGATTGCACAACCTTGTTATATCTGATAAAATATTCCTATTCGTTAGATACAGTCTAATCAAGAGTATATCATATATTTAGGAGGATTTTATGCAACCTTGGACCATAGTTTTATTAGTAGTTTTAGCAATTATGATTGCAGGTCTTGTATTTCTTTACTTTTGGGGAAGAAAAATGCAAAGACGTCAGGAAGAAGGACAAGCTACTTTACAAGCCAATAAACAACTTGTTACCATGCTTATCATCGACAAAAAGAAAATTAAGATTACAGAATCTGGATTGCCACAAGCTGTAATTGATCAAACCCCAAAATACTTACGCCGCTCTAAAGTACCAGTGGTAAAAGCAAAAATTGGACCACAGATTGCAACTTTAATGTGTGATGAAAAGATTTATAATTTAGTTCCTGTCAAAAAAGAAGTGAAAGCAAGCATCAGCGGTATTTACATTTTAGAGGTAAAGGCATTACGCGGCTCTATTCAAAAGCAAGAAGAAACTAAGAAAAAAGGGTTCCTCAAGCGTACCATTGACAGATTGCAAGAAAAAGCAGGCGCAAAACCACTATAAAGCAGTTTTTCCATAAAGTATGAGGTGAATTTATTTGCCCCATACTTTATTTTATGTAATAAAACATTTAGAATGGAGCATTAGATGAACAAAAAAGAAACCCCTTTGCTAGATAAGCAATTAATCAAGCGTTTTATCCGTTATTATAAACCTCATAGAAAACTATTCTTTTGTGATATGGCATGTTCCCTTGCATCGGCAGGACTAGGCCTACTTTTTCCACTTATTACAAAAAGAATTATGGATGTTAGTATCCCCGAGAAAAACTCTAGTGAGCTTCTTCTACTTGCTGCTCTACTAGTAGGTATCTATTTAACCATTGCACTATTCTCTTATTTCATTAATTATTGGGGTCATGTGGTAGGTGTAAGAATGGAAGCTGACATTCGAGAGGATTTATTTTCTCATTTACAAAAATTATCTTTTCGCTACTATGACAAAAACAGAACCGGTCAAATCATGTCACGTATCTTAAATGATTTGAATGATATCACCGAACTAGCCCACCACGGACCTGAAGATATTTTCATTTCCATTGTTATGTTCTTTGGATCCGCTACTATTTTGTTTGGGGTTGAATGGAGACTCACCTTATGTATACTAATCATGCTACCTCTCATTACTTGGTTTGCAATTACTAGAAGAAAAGCAATGAGAGCTGCTTTTTCTGATGTAAGAGTACGAGTGGCTGATGTAAATGCTCAGGTTGAAAATAGTATCAGTGGTATTCGTGTGGTGCAATCTTTTACCAATGAAACTTATGAAATAGAGCGTTTCCACCAAGGAAATGGTTTCTTTCAAAATGCAAAGCAAGCCGCCTTTAAAGCCATGGCTACCTTTATGTGTGGTATGGGATTTCTAACAAATATTTGCAATGCTCTCGTTCTGATTGTAGGTGGTCTATGTGTCATCAGTGGAAGCATGAATCTATCAGATTTAGTTTTATTTTTGCTCTATATCAATATTATTTTGCAACCAGTCCAACGATTAACAAACTTTACCCAACAATTCGAACAAGGGATGAGTGGTTTCAGACGTTTTGCAGAAATCATGGATACAGAAGTCGAAATACAAGATTCTCCTAATGCAATCAAACTAAGAGAAGTAAAGGGTGATATTGAATTCCATAATGTAAGCTTTCAATACAATGAAGAGGAAGAAGTTTTAAACCAAGTCTCCCTAAAAATAAAAGCAGGAAAAACAGTAGCTTTGGTTGGACCTTCTGGTGGTGGAAAAACCACCCTTTGCCAATTAGTTCCAAGATTTTATGACTGCCTTGAAGGTTCTATCACTATTGATGGTATGAACATCAAAGATATTTCTCTCAATAGTCTACGAAATTCTATCGGAATTGTACAACAGGATATCTTTTTATTTACAGGAACCATTCGTGAAAACATTAAGTATGGTAAGGTAAATGCTACAGAAGAAGAAGTCATAGCTGCAGCTAAGCAAGCTAGAGTACACGATTTTATTATGAGCTGCCCTGATGGCTATGATACCAATGTAGGAGAAAAAGGAGTTCGTCTGTCTGGTGGACAAAAGCAAAGAATCAGTATTGCTAGAGCCTTCTTGAAAAACCCTGCTATCATGATTTTAGATGAAGCCACCTCAGCCTTAGATAATCAAACCGAACAAGAAGTACAGCGTTCTTTATATGAATTATCAGAAGGTCGTACTACACTTGTCATTGCTCATAGACTATCTACCATTAAAAATGCAGATGAAATCATTGTATTAACTGCCGAAGGTGTTAGCGAATGTGGATGCCATGAAGATCTCTATGCTCAAAATGGTCTTTATACCAAGCTCTACGATGCCCAGTTTTCTACCTTAACATAAACGAATACTAAAAAGTAGCATTATGATCAGTGCGTCATAATGCTACTTTTCTATTTACTAAATACTTTAAGTACTATTTATCCATATAAGCAAAACTCTTTTAGTACAGGTGTATCATTCCACTTACTTATCGTTAATTTTGCACTTGTTATTTCTTTATGAATTGGAATAATTCTTTTATGTCCAATACACTCTGCTGAGAAAAGCACTTCACTGCATCCGTCTTTATCACTAATCTCTAAGCGAAATTCTCTTACACGCTCCCCCTTATGAATCTCCTCCATGATTACAGCATTTTTAATGAATGTAGCACTATCTAATTCTATTGAATACTCGTATGTATCTCTTACTTTAATTGCTAGGTTTTGCGTGTCAAAGGCTTTTACGGGATTATGGTAGAGTTCTTTCACAAGTTCTCCAAAATGTCTAAATTGTTCCTCATCCTCAAAATGTCCTCTTTTACTTATCGCCATACCAATCAATAAATTGGAATTTCTACCAACAGAGCTCATATATCTTTCCATAAGTTCTTCTGGGGAGTATACAAGATGTTCCTCATTCTCGGCCCAGCCCCAGCCACCGCCAAATGCTTCTTGTTTTCTATTCCCCATATCTGTTTCTGCTGGATTCCAACACTCTCCATCTGGATTTCCTATCCCAACCACATCATCTTCATATTCTCCACCAAAAGCTTGTGTCTTTTTTAGTGAAGTTGACCAGCAATTTATGGGTGCCACACCTCTCTCATTTCCAACCCACCTCAAATTCTGAAAATGCTCTTCTGGGCCTTGAAAGCATACCGCATTCGGCTGATATTTCTTGATCAATTTCATAATATCAGGCCCACCCATATCATATGGTACAATTCCCCCATCAAACCAAATCTCAAAAAGCTCTCCATAATTTCCCCAAATTTCAGCTAATTGTCGTTCAACCATAGCTACATATTCCTTGTATTTTTCTGTTTTATATCCTGATTGATCCCCTCGAAAGGTCTCATCGTTGATATCATAATATCCATTACAACCCGTAGAATAGTATAAGCCTGGAGCTATCCCATACTTTTTGCAAGATCTAATAAAGTCTTTCACAATATCTGCTTTCCCCTCTTTAAACGGAGAACTTTCTATCGAGTATTTATTTTCCTTTGTAGGCCACATAGAAAAACCAGTCACATGATTAGTTACAAAAATGGCATATTTTGCACCCATTTTGGCTGCACATTTCATCCATTGATCCGTGTTTTCATCTGATGGTGCAAAAGATTCTGCTGACATTTTATCTCTAGAACATTTCCATTTGTTCATAGGGATGTCAGGATGATAGGTTTCTAAACAATGATGAATGATTACACCAAGTTCCATATCCGCCCATTCCGCTTGCTTTTCACTTGGTAGTGGATAGTTTTTTATCATAATCTCCCTCCATTTCTAGTAGATAATCTGCCACTAATAAATCTACTACTAAACCATAGCTTTTCACACCTTCTTCTTGTTCATTACTTTCCAAAAATTCATTATAAACAGCTTGGCTCACTTGTGCTATTGGACTGCTAAACTGTGCCCAATATTGGTTGTTGTTCTCAATATCTGTTCTTACGTCTTCCTCCAAACTACGATAAATTTCACTGGATAATTCAGCATCATAATCATGGAGTGCATTGCTTAAATAAATATAGGCAACCAAAGTCCCTGAATACTGATAAGCTATACTTTCTGAACTTCTACATGCCATCACTGCCAAAAAGTTGCAATCCTGCTCTCTCGCCTCTTCTCTCGCATGGGCTAGTTCATGAGCCGCTGTAAAGGGAATGTAAGCAAGTGGCTGATTTACATTTACATTCGCTTCTCCTGTATAGGCAAAATAAAAGCCGGTATACTTCATTCTACTCATCAACCAAGAAAAATTCATAGCCTTTGCTTCCATAGGAAACCAATGGGTCAATCCGTATTCTTGCTCGACTCCTTCAAATACATAGGCTGACTCTTCTAATATCTGATTTACATCATAATAAAAAAGCCCAGCTTCATCCCTTGTTACCTCTGCATTAAGTTCATTTAAACTTCTTGCATATGCTCTACATGTTTCATACAAATCTTGTCCATAAACCCCACTTGCCTCTAGTTCTAAATAGCTCAATTTACTAGGAATCTGATAATTTACAGACCACAAACTTGTCATAATATTGTATCCACATAAAACAAGACCAAGACTCATGATAAAAATATCTAATCCCTTTTTATCTTTGACAATTTTAGTAACCCCCCACACTAAGTACCAAATTAGACCCACTATTGCGACACACCAGAAAAGTTCTGCTAAAGAAAAAGGTAGAAAAGAAGAAAGAAATCCTGCTACTAGCTTATAAGGATTCCCAATCCACTGTACTACAAACTCTGCAAACCAAATCTGATTCTTGCAAAAAAGAAATAACATAAAAACAAGAAAATTAATACATAAAAACCATCTTTTTTTCATAGGCACCTCACAATTTGTACTTGTTATTTTCTATTATATTTAATACAATAAAGTGATACAAGTATTTCAAAACATTGTGTAAGAAAAATCAGAATAAGGAAAAATATTATGAGAATTTTTATATCCGGTGGATGTAAAAACGGAAAATCTAGCTATGCCGAGCAGCTTGCATATGAACAATCCAAGCCAAATAGTTTCGATACCATTCCACTTATTTACATTGCCACCATGAAACCTGTTGATCAGGAAGATAAGGCTCGTATCAAAAGGCACATTGCAAGCCGTAGCCACCTCCCCTTTACTACTATTGAAATTCCACACAACATTGCACAGTCTATGGAAAAACAGGAACAAAACGCTTCTTATCTACTAGATAGTACCACTGCACTTCTAGCCAATGAAATGTTTTCACCTGATGGCAGTGTGAACTTTGAAGCAGGAGATGAGATTAGCCAGCAACTTGAGCAAGTTTTATCGAAATTTCCCAATATGGTGATTGTTTCCGATTACCTATATTCGGATGCCATGAACTATGATCATTTCACAGAAGCTTACCGCAAAAACTTAGCGCAAATTGATAAAACCTGTGCTAAATGCTGTGACATCGTCATTGAAGTTTGTTATCATAACAATATCTTTCACAAAGGAGAAACATTACTATGATTTTAATTATCGGAGGTGCTTATCAAGGGAAGCAAGACTATGCCAAAGAGCATTACCCTACGATGCTCCCTGTCTATAACTTGCATGAAATAATTTTAGAACAAATAAAAGAAGGAATCGATCCTTTAGAAGATTATAAGAAAAAAAGACAGCATTACGAAAATGCTGTCATTACTTGTGATGATATCTCGAGTGGAATTGTTCCCATCGATCCAACCCTTCGCCAGTGGCGTGAATCTGTTGGGCAAGTGCTAGCCCTAGTCGCTAGAGAGAGTGACGAAGTAATTCGCCTCTTTTGTGGAATCGGAACAAAACTAAAGTGATACCCCCTTCATCAATTGGTATTTTAGCTCCGCTAGTTTCCAATCGGTCTCATTGTCAATATCTTGTACCTCTAATTCTGAGAGTACAAAAGGAACTATATTTCCAATCATTAGCTTTTTGTTGTGTTTAAAATGTTCTACTTGGAAACAATAAAACTGACCTACATCATGATATTGTTTTTCTAAATCCTGGGAACGGGAATCCATATATTCTGGCATTCCCATTTCCAATTTCTCATTCCGTATCACCAAAGCTCTCTGTGGTGGATAAGAAAATGCTACCACAGGAATAAGCACTTCTGCCTTTTGTTCTAACAATAGATCCATTGCTTTTTCTAATTTCTCTGCTGTCACAAATGGAGCCGTTGGATATATGCAAGTAGCATAGGAAAACTTCTGCCCTCTCTTTTCATACTCTTCTAACACTTCTAAGAGAACTTCACTGGTGGTTGCAAAATCATTCGACGTTTCTTCGCTTCTATAAAAAGGAACCTTAGCCCCATATTGTAGTGCAATTTCTGCAATTTCACAGTCATCTGTGGATACCATTACCTCATCATAAACCCCAGATTCCAAGGCTGCTTCTATCGAATATGCAATAATCGGCTTTCCACAAAATTCTTTGATATTTTTACGTGGCATGCGTTTACTCCCACCTCTTGCAGTTATAATCGCTACTACGCTTGCTTCTTTTTTCATCCTTACCCAATACCTCCTTAATTTGCTTTCTCCTGATATAAGGTCCTATATGTCGCCTTCGCTTCTAAAAATGCTTGTTCTGCATCTTTTCTTCCCATCAAACTTGTTTCTTCTGTTTCAAGATTGAGCAGTGTAATATTAAACTGATTGTATCCTATAATCGCTTGCGTTTCCATCGTTTGAGATACCACAATAACAGGTACACCTTCAGAAATATAAAAGAGCACTGGGCTTAAATATTCTGAAGAAAAAGAAATCAATTCCTGATTTTCCATTCCTGCTACAGCTAACTCTGGCTGATTAATTTGTTTTTGGCTAGCTATGCTTTGACTTCTCCACAAATATAAGCCCTCTTGATCTCTCGTATTTCCACTTGTCTTCATAGCCTCTTCAATCGCCAATGAACTTTCGTCAACATAAGATAAAACCTCCCAAGGAGAACTACTGATATAATAATCCGCTCTATACTCTAAGTTATATATCACTTCTCCTGTACTTTCTCGCAATATCCCATCGCAGCTATGGTGTTCTAAGGTATCTAAAGTTATATTATGCATTAAATCTACCCATACCTGATCCTCATAAATCATAGTATTTTGTCTTGTATCTTCTTCTATGCTTGCTAAAATAGTATCATCTGCTATAGCTTCTACAGATGTGTCCTTGTATTCCACCCGCTCTAAACGTATTTGATTTTCTTCAAAACTTGTAGAAATAATACGAATTTCTGGGTATTCATATGCTTTCACTAAATTACCACTAACATCTTCAATTTGAATACTTTTGAAATAATAAGCTTCACTTCCATCATTTTGGACATATGCTTCTTCCTTATTGGCAAGTCCATAGACCAAATCGCGATTCATAAATCCTTGGAATACTACAATTTCTCCATGATCCCCTGAAATGGTTCTTACAATTTCTGTAGATAAATCCATGATTTGCAACTGATTGTTATCTATAATTGCGACCTGCTCCCCATCTTTTGAGCTAACAAATTTTCTTCCTTCTTTGCCAGGAAATACCAATTCCAATTCTCTAGACTCTAAATTAATTTTGCACAGATTTCCGTCTAGTAACACATATAAGAACCCATTGGTAGTAAGAAATAACACTTCTTCTAATTCTTGCAATACTTGCATTGGGCTTTCATCACTTCTTAGGAAAAAGATTTCATTGACCACATGCAAGCTATTATCATAATAATAAAGTACCAAACCTGAGTTTCCTTCATGAACTCCTTGATTCAAATACCCCGCTACTACAAAATATATATTCCCAGTCTCATCCACACTCAGAATTTCTAACATTTGTTTTTCTTCACTACTCGTCCAAACTTCATGTATTTCATTTACAGAATCGTAGTAAAAATAGAGACTATTATTCACAGAGAATGCTGCAATATCTCCACTCTCATTCTCCATAATTTGAGGCTCCCTTTGTTGGTACCCTAAGGAAATAGTGTCATCTTCATAAACAGAATTCTCAATCTGGTATTTTGTTTCTATTTCTCTTTCATACTCTAGCAGATAAATTCTATCGCCAACGGTATTTAAGTAATATTTTTCTACTACACCCTGCTGATAGAAGACTTCTCCTTCTTTACTTAGCATCTCATACTCTAAGGTATATGCCACTTGATTTCCTGCCAAATAGGTAATATTTAGTTCCGTTTCTTTCACCTGCACCACTTCAATGCCTTGCCACATTACTTTATCGATCGCAGAATGTATATTAACTTTTGCAGGATTAGTCTCTGCCAATTCCCAGTTAGGTTCTAATCCTACGGATATCACAGATTTACCATCTTCTGAAAAAGTAGCATTGTGAAACGCTTCTACATATTCTATTTGATCTTGTATCACATCTTCTAAGCCCTCTTGATACAAAATTCTAGTGTAATAATGAATCCCTTGCTCAATATCCGTATCCACAATAAAAACAACAATATATTCAGACCCTAAACTAATCAGGTCATTGCAAATAAAAGAAACTTCGTATTTTCCGTCTTTCTCCATGCCCAAAACTGCTTCTCCAGATTGAATCAGCCTAGTTCCATCATTATTTCTTATTTCATAAGTAACCTTTGTGACCTTAGTATCTTCCGCATTTACAATCGCTTCGATTTTTCGGTCGCTTCCTAGTAGAGATATTTTATCCGCAGTAGAAACCACATTCATGGCTTGTACATATCCTTCAAGCAAATTGATTTCTCTATTATCTTGTTGTATGCTCAGTAGTGGAAATTTCGAGTCCTCTTTTTCAATTACTACAAGCTCTTCTCCACGATTTATTACATTGTAAGTAATGATAGCACTCGCTACTAATACGAGCAAAAACAAGCTAAGCATTAATACTCTTTTTTTCAATCTAGTTCTCCATTCTGATTACTCTCTTCTAACAACTTCTGTAATGTAGTATATACATGTAAGTCTTTTGTCATGTGCTTGATATCCATTTTTTTCTTTTGTTTCTTTGCGTTATTCTTTTTGGTGGCACGAATTAAAATATTTTTTGGCGTGTGCTCCATATCAATAAACTCTAACACTTGGGTGTCATATCCCATTTCTTCTAATAGATTGGCACGAATTCCGTCCGTTAATAACGAGGCAATACGCTCTTGTAATAAGCCGTATTTAAATACTGGTTGAAGTAAGTCATTTTTGATTTGTTGATTCACCTCATGTTGACAACAAGGCACTGTCAGTATTACCTCTGCATCCCATTTGATTGCCTTCTCTAATGCATAATCTGTGGCCGTGTCACAAGCATGTAAGGTTACTACCATGTCCACTTTTTGAGCCGCTTGGTAGTTTGCAATATCTCCTACCAAAAACTTCAAATTAGAATATCCATAGTTTTCTGCCAAAGCATTACAATGTGCGATCACATCTTCTTTCAAATCCAGACCAATCACTTGAATTGGTAGATTTTTCTTTTCTTGTAAATAATAATATAGTGCAAAGGTTAAATATGATTTTCCACAACCAAAATCTATAATTGTAATGGTTCTCCCCTTTGGCAATTGATCTACAATATCTTCTACTAATTCTAAATAACGGTTAATCTGTCGAAACTTATCATATCTTGATTTGACAACTTTCCCATCCTTGGTCATAACACCTAGCTCAATCAAAAAGGGAACTGCTTGCCCCTCTTCTAGCAAATATTGTTTCTTTCTATTATGATCCAAAACTTGAATTGCTTGGTTATTGTTTTTCTTAGCCTTAATACTTACTTTTCCCTTTTTGCTAATCAGAATATCCCACTGCATATCACTTGTTACAAATAATGCCTGCTTAAAATTCTCTTCTAGTTGCATTTCAATTTCAGCCCTTACTTGTCCCATTTCCAAATTTCTATGGAGCTCTTTTGGGCCTATCGTCTTAGTTTCCTGCACCCAAAGCTCACCCTTTAATTTCACTGGTCGGTATTTTATCTTAGTTATCTCTGCCTGTTTTGTACTAGCTTTACTTAATACCATTTGAATTACTTGATCTATTTCTACGCCTTCTAATATGGCTTTTATCTCTTCCATCATTTCCTCCGTGCACTTAAATATTCTCTCGGAATCTAGAGACCAACTTTAGGGCTCTAGATTCTCTGATTTTTCTCTAATACTCTATTTTAACGTATATAGCTATCAATTGGCAATGAGTAAATATCAATTCCACCTTTTTTTCCTTTATTTCCATGTCGCCTTTGGAACATTTCATGAAATAGTAGTATCTGTACTAGGTCACTAATCCATTCCCATTTCTCTTCTGGCACCTCTTCTGTGATTTCCTTTTTTAAAATTTGTACAATACTTTCAGCAAGCCGATACATCTGCCAACGATCAGGGTATTCATCATAAATCATACTACCCTCATAGTCCATCTTATCCAGTATTTCTGCAATTCTCTTTAAATATTTTTTTGCATCACGCGGATACAAATCTCTTAAATAATTCAGATCTCTTGTCACAGCATTTTCTTTCTGATAGGGATAATTTACAGGATATGACATGAAGAGAGGCATATAGTTTTGATTTTTCATACGACACCTTTTTATTTTAAGATATGCTACATTTTCACTTTGTTGAATACAAAAATAGAACTCCTAACATACTGGAGTTCTATTTTCTAAAATAATTTTAATGCTAAATAAAACATATAGCACTCTATTAGTGTCATCAGTACACCAAATAAATTAAATTATGTCGATTTATTTACCTGTTCTATTTTAAAACATTTCTCTTCCAACAGCAGGTTCTTAAATTCCTCTTCACCCATAGGCTTTGCAAAATAATATCCTTGTGCGTAGTCACATCCTATTTCTCTGAGCCACTGTGCCTGACCGATTGTTTCTACCCCTTCTGCCACAACTTTCATATCTAACTCTTTAGACATACGTATGACATTAGACACAACTGCCTTACTCTTGGCTCCATGATCTCTCAAATCAAAGAAGGCCTTATCTAATTTGAGAACATCTGCTTCCAAGGATCCTAATCGATTTAAGGAGGAGGCACCTGCTCCAAAATCATCTATCGATATAATAAAACCTAGCTTTTTAAGTTGTGCAATTTTTGCTAAAAACTTCTTCTCATCTCCTACAATCCCACTTTCTGTCACCTCTAATTCAATCTCTCTCGGATCTAATTTATACCTAGAGACTATATCATAAATTCGACTCGAAATGGTATTCTCCAAAATAGAAAAAGCTGATAAATTCACAGAAATTCTAGGGACACTCATTTTCCAATCGTTTTGCTTAATAAAACGGCACACCTCATCTAGAATATATAAATCTAGATCCAGAATAAAACCATTGTCTTCAAATATAGGAATAAAAGTATCAGGGAATATCATATCTCCTAATAATGGTTTCCAACGTGCTAATGCTTCTGCTCCTCCAACTTTTAATGTACTAAAATCAATTTTAGGTTGGAATAAAACGATGAATTCTCTATCT
>CAYJHO010000050.1:0-15740 GCA_964369945.1 uncultured Lachnospiraceae bacterium | reverse complement strand
TATATTTCCCACAGATCAACACAGAGTATGAGTCTATGGAAGGCAAAATCAAACTATATAATAATCAAGTGTTTATTGCAGACAATATCAAAGAAGTGATTCCTGAGTTCTTGTTATTATTAAAAGGGGTGATTGATTGTCCAGATTTGCCACTAAATGTATCAAGATCTGCATTACAAAATGATGGCTTTGTGAAAAAAATCAGCGATTATATTAGCAAAAAAGTAGCAGATAAATTATCAGGTATGTGTAAGCTTGAAAAAGAAGAATACGAGAAATATTGGGATGATATTAGCCCATTCATTAAATTTGGTTGTCTAAGAGATGATAAATTCTGTGACAAAATGACAGATTACATTTTATTTAAGAATCTAGATGGCGAATATTTGACAGTTCCTGAATGCTTAGAAATTAAGGCAGCAGAAGAAGAGGAACAAGATGCAGTAGCAGTGGATGAAAATGGTGATAAAGTCGAGGCTGAAATTGTTGAGGAAGAATCGGTAGAAGAAGCAGAAGAAAAGGCAGAGAAAATCATATATTATGCAACCGATGTTCGCGGGCAATCTCAATATATCAATATGTTTAAAGCAGCTAAAATGGATGCAGTTATATTAGATCACCATATTGATCAAGCCTTCATCTCTCAATTAGAATCGAAAAATGAAGGCATCAAATTCATGAGAATTGATGCAGATTTAACCGATGTATTGAAAACAAAGAATAGCAAAAAGGTAGAAAAAGATTTAGAAGAAAAAACAACACTGTTATCTACCATTATGAAAAAAGCAATCAAAAAAGACAGTATTGTAGTAAAAGTAGAAAAGTTAAAGAATAAGAAAATAGCTTCGATTATTACCGTTTCTGAAGAAAGCAGACGTATGCAAGATATGATGAAAATGTATGCAAGTGGCGGAATGGATATGGGAATGTTTGGAAAGCAAGGTGAAACATTAATCTTGAATGCTGGGCATCCATTGGTAGATTATGTATTATCTCATGAAGATAATGATAATACAGGGATGATTTGTGAGCAATTATATGATTTGGCAAAAATCCAACAAGCTCCATTAGAGGCAGAAGATATGACTAAGTTTATTGCTAGAAGCAATGAAATTATGATGCTATTGACCAAATAATTATTTTGGACTTGTGCTTTCTACTCCTCCCCATTATACTAGAAACATAAAGCTATGCAGTTTATGTTTCTAGTGAGGGGGCGCTATTATGATATCAATCTATAGTTCTGTAGATCAAAATATAGTAAAATTAAAGACAATAGAAGAGAATGTTTGGTTGCATATTGTATCTCCAAGCAATGCAGAAGCCGAGTATATTGCTAGTACCTATCAAATCGATATCGATCATATCAAAGCTTCTCTGGATAGTGACGAAAGTGCACGTATCGAGATTGAAGAGGATTATACCTTGATTTTGGTGGATATTCCAACTTCGGAAAGGCGTTCTGATCGTAATGAGTATACTACAATACCACTAGGTATTATTTTATGTGAACATGCTATCCTTACGGTTTGCGATAGAGAAACAGCAATTTTCACACCATTTATTGAAAATAGAGTACGTGACTTTAGTGTTCGTAAACCGATTCGTTTTCTGTATCAAATCTTGCTTAGAATTGCAACAGAGTATCAAATGAATCTGCGAGCAATCGATAGGAAAAGAACAGAAATAGAGAGTCAAATTAGTAATATTACAGAAGATTCGGAATTAATTGAATTACATGAATTAGAATCTAATTTAGTTTACTTTGCTACTTCTTTACGAGCAAATGGACTGATTTTGGAGAGGCTTACTAGATATCGCAAAATAAAGCAGTATCCAGAAGATAAGGAATTGCTAGAAGATGTTATCATTGAAAATAAACAGGCGATTGAGATGACTCAGATTTATCGAGATATTATCAATGGTACAAGAGAGCTTATGTCTGCGGTTATTAATAATAGAATGAATAATATTATGAAATATTTGGCGTCGATTACTATTGTAATGTCGATACCTACGATTATAGGTGGTCTATATGGTATGAACTTTATTAGTGAAAGTATTCCACTGGCAAATCATCCTTTTGGATTTCTGATTATCTGTGGAATTATTATATTGATCTGTGGAATTACATTATTGATTTTAAGAAAAAGAAAAATGATATAGAAAATAGCTGCCGTACTTATTCTTTAAGTGAGGCAGCTATTTTCTATTTACGTTAAGATCCAGGTTGTGCAATTCTAGTGACAGCTACGAAAATCAAACTGATTTTGTACCAAGTGGCAAAATCAATGACCCCTGTAACTGGTAAATCAAATACCTCTTGGAAAATGGATACCGTCTGTGCTGTTTTGGGGCCATAAATGCCATCCACAGAAAGTTTTGGAATAGCAGGGTAGGCATCTGCGATTCGGTTAAGTTGCTGTTGTGCAATTCGAACTTTTTCGCCTGTAGAGCCAATATTTAAGTCAAAGCCCGGATAAGAACTAGGTACTCCAGAGATTTGAGTCGCAGTGGCAATGTAGATATCTGAGCCATAGTAATTGCGCAGAATCTCAAGTGGAGTATAGCCCTCGTCACCTAGATATTTAGAACCCCACTGGCTTAGTCCTGTGCAGGTCACTTTGTCACCATCACAATAGGATGTGAAAATTGGCTGTGCAATTCCAGGTCTTGCTACGTAGTTATTAAAGACTTGATCTACTAGTTTAGATACATTAGAAAATATATTTCTACCATAGATCCACTTTTGATCATAGGCAGTAGAGGAGGTGATGGTAAAATCATAGCCCTTACTTCGATACCATTCTGTATAAACGCGATTTAAAGTAAAGGACATAATACATAAAATATTGGCCAGAATGGTAGAGTCTTCCCAAGTGGAATAAATTTCACTGCAGGCAACATTTTTAATGTAATCGGCATATTTTACCCAATAATTCTTGGCTTCTTTATCATCGGGAACCCCATCGTGCACAATGATATATTCCGGAATTACTACACGACTTAAAACCACTTCCCCGCGATCAGGGACAGGCTTTACCTCTGCCTCAGGAATCTTAGGTGGATAATCTCCATACAAAGTGTGGGGAGGAATCACAATCGTATCCAAAGTGCTGCTCTCAGGAGTAGTTCTTTTTAAGGTTATGGTAATGAGGGCTAGGCGGTCTGGTAAAATTTCTACACCATCTACTATGGTGTCTTCATATCCAAAAGCCTTTACCGTAATGGTGTAATTAGCATAAGGTTGTGGTTCATTTGGGGTCTCGCTATATGCTTTTGGAGGAGCCTCTAAGGAAATGGGTTTTGTTTGACCAGAAAGATCTGTGACGTAGTTTTGTGTTTTGCTTGTTGGGTCCCCTGTAAAGCTGATACTCACCTGTGCATTTACAATAGGAGAAAGGCTGAGTGATTCGGAAAGAGCTACTTTAAGAGCTCCTGTAGATGCTTGAGTTGCCATAAGAATACCTTTATAATTTACTTACCTTTAATATATGCAAAGAGGAATGTTTTGTGATATACTAATGAAAGAATTTGGGAAAATTAAGAAAGGGAATCGTTATGAAGCAGTACTCGATTGGATTAACATCAAAATATTTAGATATGAAATTAAAGCGAATCACAAAAGCCGAATGGTTGAAGGATTCGAAGGAATTATTAGAAGCATTTGCAAGGGAGGATTCCTCAGATGTATTAATGCTTTTGTTCAAAGTTCAATTTTTAATGACGATTCAAAAGACAGAGAAAGCAAAAGAAGTTTTAAGACAATGTGATTTATTATTACATTCCAACCGGAAAGCAGAGTATTTAGCCTATTATCTCTATCTATCTGTGATAGTAAATGATAATATCTATGCCTTACAAGAATTACGTGCCTTAAAGCAAAGAAATAGCCAAATTTGGCAAATCGATTGGCTTTTGTACTATGTAGACGAAACATTAAATAGTAATTTAAAGAAGTATATTCATTTAAAGCAGATGTTTCTAAAGGGGTGTAGAAGTCCCTTGCTCTATTTAGAGGTAGCAGACTTATTGTGTCTAGATCCAGAACTTTTAATCGACTTCTCAGAGTTTGAGGAAAAGAGTATTTTATTTTTACTAAAAAACATGGAATTGCCAGAGAAACTTTATCTCTCACTTGTAGAAACCTTAGCAAGAAAGCAAGTTCACAGTTTTTCTTATAGTTATTATCAGTGTTTGAAATTCTTGTATGAGAAAAAGCAAGATAAGTTTATGCTAGCTCAACTGGTGAGATATTTAACCCAAACAAAGGCAAAACTCAGGAATGCAACGACTTGGTTTCAAAAGGCAATAGAAGCAGATTTGTTTGAAGAGGGACTTTATGAAAGTTACTTGCATTTGCTTTTGAAACAATTGAGCCTAGATGGTAAAATGGAGATAGAAGAGAAACCAGAGATTCCAAGAGTTATGGTAGAGTATTTTGCAAAAGCAAGAATTAATGGGGAAGAAGAAAGATCTTATCTATATGCCTATGTATATAAATTCAAAGAAAAATACTCCGATTGCTATGCTTCCTACGAAACCTTTATATTGCCTTTTATATTAGAGCAACTAAAGCAAGGGAACATGAATAAAGGCTTAGCTTTGCTCTATTCTGAATTTCTAGAAAGTACTATGGTAGAGGAGTCAGAACAAGAGCAGTTTCTTAAGATTTGTTTTATGAAAAGACTTCGCTTAGCTGCGAAATCTGGCAAGCTTATTTTGAAATATCATAATATAAAAACGGAAGTTTTTACAGAAATTCAAGACTATGTAGCAGTTCTACCGATCTTTTCAAATCAATATGATTTGTATCTAGAAGAGGAATCTGGGAAGAGAAGTCTGGTGCAAGCAAGTGAGACAGAGAGTTTTCTTACTACCCATAAATTTACCGAATATCTAGAGAAAATAGGTAGAAATCATTTGTATTATCGTATCCATCAAATGGAGAAACGGGATTTGGATCAGATAGATGAAACAGATATTGTAAGCATTAGTGAGCTTATGTTTGAAGAGGAAATAGAAGAAGCATATAAAAAGCAGCTAGCAGAGGCTATATTGCCTGCTCTTGATCTAGAAGGTAGAGGAGCGGAAGTAGAGAAAATTTTAGTAAGCCTGTATCAAAAGGAAGAGCGTAAAGAGCTAGAAAGTCAGCTCTGGGAAACAGCCTATGCCGAGGATAAGATTGGCGCTTATGGGGTCGGGTATCTATTGGAGCATTTTAATGGGAGTTTACTACAACGAGTTAGGCTTTTTCAAAAAGCAAGAACCTATGAACTGGATTTGTATCGTTATGCTTATGCCCTATTAAAAGAGATGATGGTACAAGAACAGTACCTGACAGGGGCCGAAGAAATGTGCAGCTATATCCTGGAAAGTGGAAATGACGATGGAATGGTTGGCCTCTATTTACAAAAACTTTGCGTAGATTATTACATAAAAGCGATGGAATTAGAACCATCTATGTCAGCATTTATAGCTACTGTAGATTGGGATGGCTTAGAGCTACCAATCGAGATGAAATTATTAATGCTTCGTACTTATGCTATTAGAAATCAGGCTTTAGATAAGAGTTATTTACAAGCTTGGTTAGAGGAGTTGCTATTTGCAGATATCTATCTACCTTGGATGCAAGCATTTCAAGATCAGGCCGCAGTATTACATCACAAGCAAGGGGTGGAGGTTGTGGAATACCATGCGAAATCCGATGCTCCTTTGTGGATAAAGTATACAAGGCATGATTCTTTTAGTGAAGAGCAGGTAACGCATTCGGAACTTATGAAATGCCATGGAGAGTATTTGCATACCAAACAATTTCTGTTATTCTTTGGAGAGTATTTACAGTATGAAATCTATGGCTTAGAAGGGGTAGAACAGAATCTTTTGTCTAGAGGGAGTTTACAAGGAAGCTCTTCTAGTGAGCAGATAGGTGGTAGTTATGAAGCCTTAAATTCTATGCTGATTCATAGCCAAAGAATGCAGAAGAAGGAGCTGATTCATGAATTAGAGAGTTATATGAAAAAGGAAAATTATCTAGATATCCTGTTTGAATTTAAGAAATCATAACAGATTTTGAGAGTATAGAATTGAAGGTGGAGGGGACATGTTAAAACCAGTAGAACTATTAGATAAAATACCCTTCGAACGTAAGGGGCGAGAAAAACTTTATGTAGGCTATGATATTGGAAATGGGCAGGGTGAAATTAGTTATTTTACAGAACATCAGTTAAAACCTGAAAGTTTGCAGGTACGCGCTGATGCGATTGTTTATCGATTTCCTTGTTTGTTGGTGAAAATGAATGGTCGTTTTGTGGCAGGACTTGCCGCAAAAGAATTTGAACATACAGAAGGTGCTGATGTTTTTTATGATGTGTTTCAATTGAGTCTAGATTCTACTAGTACAGTAGTGAATGGACGTCGATATGATACCGCGCATTTATTAGGGGTGTTTATTTCACTCACCTTAAAACAATTAGAGTCGATTGGAAGCTTTGAGAAGATTGCAGCCTTGATGTTTACGACAGGAGTACCTGTAGCACAGGAGAAGTTGCAAGAAGTTCTACAAGCTGCTTTGGGAAATATTTGTTCTAAGAAAACGAAGATTTATGTACAATCTAGAACCGAAAGTGTCTATTATTATATGCTTAGTCAAGAAAAGGAACTTTGGGAAGACGGAACCATCGTTTGTGATTTTCATGGGGCCTATTTGAGAAGCTTTTATATGAAGAAAATTGGGGCGAAAATCCCAAGTCATATGAAGCTGTTCATTGAAGAGCATAGAGAACTTGAAAGACCCAAACAGAGCCTAGCAGAGTTTCATGTTCCGAAGTTTAAGAGGCAATTAGATGAAGGATTTAAAGAAGTAGTAAAGGCCATGGAAGCGAGTAAGAACTTTGCAAGTGTTTTTTTAATTGGAGATGGCTTTAAGGGAGAGTGGATGGAGGAATCTTTGCATTATCTTTCCGAAGATAAGAGGGTGTTTTTGGGAAATAACCTTTATAGCTTAGGTGCAGCCTATCATTTGCTTTCTATGATAGAAGAGGATGGAATATATAAGCAATATGAATTATTAGATGTAAGTGGAATTACCTATGACATAGGTTTTGTGGCCAAAAACCAGGGACTTATGGTGGATGAAGATTACTATTATGTTCCAGTGTTTGAAGGCGGAACTAGCTATGAAGAATGTAAGGAAAGCTTTGTGGTTGTAGTAGATAAAGGAGAAGCTTTACAGATTCAAATGAGTTCGATTCTTCAAGAGGAGAAAAAAGAAATAAAATTAGATCTTTCTAGTTTTACGAAAGATGGGGAAGCATATTACCGTTTACAAATAGAATTCAAGGTGTTATCACCAGAAACATTGACGATAGAGATTCAAAACATAGGATTCGGTGATGTTGTAAGAGGGAGCAATATGGTGGTTACCGAGAATATTAACTTAGAGTAGGAGATATAAGATGTATCTATGCAAAAGTAAAATTTCAGACAAAGGGTATTATATTCCTGAAATTAATATGAGTATCCATAGCATTGATGAGTTGGTGCAATGTTGTCTAAAATATAGTACAAGAATAGAAGAAACATTGATGACAGAAGAATTGCTTTTGTGGATAGAAGAAGATTGTGCTTGTGGCAACTTAGCATGGAGATTGCGGGAGTGTTGTAAGAAAAAAGAGGGACTTGCTAGCTTTTTGGAAGTTTTGTTTTATTATGTTGGGTATCTCTCAGTAAGGCAAATCAAGGAAACTATTGCCTATATTGTAGAAATAGCAAACAGCAATCCGTACGAAAAGCGAAAAGAAGAAATAGGCGCATTGGTAGAAAAAAAGCAATTTGGGAGAGCTTATGTGGAGTATGAAATATTGTTGAAAAATCTTCCAATAGGAGAGCATGCACTAAGGGCGATTTGTCTTTTTAATATGGGTGTCATTCAAGCCAAAATGCAACATTTTGTATCTGCCTATGATTGCTTTTTCAAGTCTTATCATATAGAACCATCAGCAGACTGTTTACAATCCCTGTTGCTTTGTGCAAGGTTTGCCATGCCAAAAGAAGAGTATGTAGCTTTTGTGGCTGAGATGGAAGGTGCTTTTGAAGTTTCTATTGAAATAGAAGAAAAAGTAAGAAAAATTAGCCAATCCTTTGAGAAAAGTGAGAAGGCTGAAGAAATCCTTAGATTGATAGAATGGGAGCAATATGGTAATGATGAGGGCTTTTCCATTGCTACAAGAAGAGTTTTAACAAAAATTATGGATAAATATAGAACTTATTATCATTAGTTCGTTGATTTTCTTGCAGTTTTTGTTTATAATAGTAGTGTTTGCTAATAACAATTTAATTTTAGAGGAGATTTAACATGGAAAAATTGGAACAATTATATGAAGGTAAAGCAAAAAAGGTTTATGCTACTGAAAATCCTGATGTAGTGATCGTAGACTATAAGGATGATGCTACTGCATTTAATGGTGAAAAAAAGGGAACTATTGTAGGTAAAGGTGTTGTTAACAACCGCATGTCAAATCACGTATTTAAAATTCTAGAAAAAGAAGGAGTACCTACCCATTTAATCGAAGAATTAAGTGATAGAGAAACAGCAGTAAGAAAAGTAGATATCGTACCGCTAGAAGTTATTATTAGAAATGTTTCAGCAGGTAGTTTTGCAAAGAGATTAGGGGTAGAAGAAGGTATTATCTTTGATGAGCCGACCTTTGAATTTTCATACAAAAATGATGATTTAGGGGATCCACTAATCAACGATTATTTTGCAGTTGCTTTAAAGCTAGCTACTTGGGAAGAGATTGAAATTATTAAAAAGTATGCATTTAAAGTAAACGAAGTATTAAAAGCTTATTTCTTACAAGCAGATATTCGTTTGGTAGATTTTAAAATTGAATTTGGTCGTTTTCATGGTGAAATTATTTTGGCAGATGAGACAAGCCCTGATACATGTCGCCTATGGGATGTAAATACAGGCGAAAAATTAGATAAAGATCGTTTCCGTCGTGATATGGGAAATGTAGAAGAAGCATACAATGAAGTATTTGCTCGTTTAGGTTTATAAAATCCTTCGATTTGGAGAAAAAAGCATGTCAGATAATATAAATGTATTTTGTCATGGGGATGATAAACCACATGAAGAATGTGGAGTCATGGGAGCCTATGATTTTGATGGAAAAGATGTAGCAAGAAGTATTTATTATGGGCTTCTCTCTTTGCAACACCGCGGTCAAGAGAGTGCGGGGATTGCGGTAAGTAATACCTTTGATGAAGGGTGTATTGTTAGAAGTCATAAGGATATGGGATTGGTGAATGAGGTATTTGATGAAGATATCTTGGATAAGTTAGTAGGAAATATTGGAGTAGGGCATGTAAGATATTCTACTGCTGGAAGTTCTACAAGAGAGAATGCACAGCCATTGGTATTAAATTATATCAAAGGAACACTTTGTATGGCTCACAATGGAAACTTAATCAATGCACCAGAACTGAGAGCAGATTTAGCTAAAACAGGTGCGATCTTCCAAACAACCATTGATTCAGAAGTAGTTGCTTATCATATAGCTAGAGAGAGAGTAAATCATCATTCTGTTGAAACCGCAGTAAGTGCAGCAATGAAGAAGATTAAAGGGGCTTATTCTCTGATTGTTAGTTCGCCTAGAAAATTAATTGGAGCAAGAGATCCTTATGGCTTTAAGCCACTTTCTATTGGGAAAAGAGATAATACCTATTTCTTGGCCTCAGAAACTTGTGCACTAGACACGATTGGAGCTGAATTTGTAAGAGATGTTGAGCCTGGTGAAATCGTAATTATCTCTCCAAGGAATGGAATTGTATCTGACAAATCGAATTGTTTATCAAAAGAAGAACAAGCAAGATGTATCTTTGAATATATTTATTTTGCAAGACCAGATAGCAATATTGATGAAGTAAGTGTATATCATTCTAGGATGTTAGCAGGTAAATTCTTAGCCATGGATTCGCCCGTAGATGCAGATATGATTGTAGGTGTTCCAGAGTCAGGAAATATGGCGGCTATGGGTTTTGCACTTGAATCGGGAATACCATATGGGACGGCTTTTGTAAAAAATGCCTATATAGGAAGAACCTTTATTAAACCGAAGCAAAAGAGTCGAGAGAGTAGTGTTCAAGTGAAATTGAATGTATTAAAAGATGCAGTCAAGGGCAAGCGAATTGTTATGATCGATGACTCCATTGTACGTGGAACTACTTCAGATAGAATTGTTACTATGCTTCGAGAGGCAGGGGCAAAGGAAGTTCACATGAGAATCAGTTCGCCACCATTTTTGTGGCCATGTTACTTTGGAACAGATGTTCCAGCAAGGGAGCAGCTGATTGCATACAATAGAAGTATTAAAGAAATTTCAGATATTATTGGAACAGATAGTTTAGATTATCTTAAAATAGAAAGACTCGAAGAGTTAGTTGGCGGGAATTTGGGAATCTGTAAAGGATGTTTTACAGGAAAATATCCGATGGAACCACCAAAAACTGATATTCGTGGTGAATTTGAAGAATAGAAATGGAGAAGCACATGTCTAATGATAAATATGTAAGTCCACTTTCCGAAAGGTATGCAAGCAAGGAAATGCAGTATATTTTCTCACCTGATATGAAATTTCGTACTTGGAGAAAATTATGGATTGCACTTGCAGAAGTGGAAATGGAATTAGGATTGCCAATTACACAAGAGCAAATCGAAGAATTAAAGGCTAATGCAGAAGATATCAACTATGATGTTGCAAAAGCAAGAGAAAAAGAAGTGAGACATGATGTTATGAGTCATGTATATGCTTATGGGGTACAATGTCCAAGTGCAAAGGGTATTATTCACTTAGGAGCTACTTCTTGTTATGTAGGTGATAATACAGATATTATTGTTATGGTAGAGGCACTGAAATTAACACGTAAGAAGTTAATCAATGTGATTGCAGAGTTAGCGAAGTTTGCTGACACATACAAAAGTTTACCAACATTAGGATTCACACATTTTCAACCAGCACAACCAACTACTGTTGGGAAAAGAGCAAGTTTATGGTTACAAGAGTTTTGTTTGGACTTAGAGGAATTAGATTTTGTATTAGAGAAAATTAAATTGCTAGGTTCAAAAGGTACCACAGGTACACAAGCTTCTTTTTTAGAACTTTTCAACGGAGACCATGCTACCATCGATAAGATTGATCCAATGATAGCAGCAAAAATGGGATTCCAAGAGTGTTATGCCGTTTCAGGACAAACTTATTCTAGAAAAGTAGATACAAAGGTAGCCAATGTATTAGCAGGAATCGCAGCTAGTGCACAAAAGATGAGCAATGACATTCGTTTATTACAACATTTAAAAGAAGTGGAAGAGCCATTCGAAAAGAGTCAAATCGGATCTTCGGCTATGGCATATAAGAGAAATCCAATGCGTAGTGAACGTATTGCAGCATTAAGTAGATATGTAATGGTGGATGCATTGAATCCAGCAATTACTTCAGCAACTCAATGGTTTGAAAGAACCTTAGATGATTCTGCAAATAAACGTCTATCCATGCCAGAAGCTTTCCTTGCAACAGATGGTATTTTGGATTTATGCTTAAATGTAGTTGACGGATTGGTAGTTTATGATAAAGTAATAACTAAGAGGCTTATGAGTGAACTTCCATTTATGGCAACCGAGAATATTATGATGGATGCTGTAAAACGTGGCGGAGATCGCCAAGAACTTCATGAGAAAATTAGAGAACTTTCTATGGAAGCTGGACGTAATGTAAAGGTAGAAGGAAAAGATAATAATTTATTAGATTTGATTGCAGCAGATCCTTCTTTTGGCCTTAGTATTGAAGAGTTAGAAGCTTGTATGGAACCAAGCAAATACGTAGGACGTTCTGAGCAACAAGTAGATAAATTCTTAGCTCAAGTAGTGAATCCAATTTTGGAAGAAAATAAGGATTTATTAGGAATTTCAGCAGAAATTTCAGTATAAAAAGCGTGAGACTTTTCACGTATCAAAAAGAAAGATAATAAGAGGTTTAATATGGTAAAAGCAGTTGTAGGTGCAAACTGGGGAGATGAAGGAAAAGGTAAAATTACTGATGTATTAGCGGAAAAGGTTGATATAATTGTACGCTTCCAAGGTGGCGCTAATGCTGGACATACAATTAAAAACAATTATGGTAAATTCGCGTTACATAGTTTACCAAGTGGTGTATTTTATGATCACACAACCAGTATTATAGGAAATGGTGTAGCTTTAAATATCCCAGTATTGTTTAATGAAATCAAATCGATTGTAGACAAAAATGTTCCAATGCCAAAGATTTTGGTATCTGATCGTTGTCAAATCGTTATGCCGTATCATGTGATGTTTGATGCATACGAAGAAGAAAGACTAGGAGGGAAATCTTTTGGTTCAACTAAATCAGGGATTGCGCCATTCTACTCAGATAAATATGCAAAGATTGGTTTCCAAGTAAGTGAATTATTTGATGATGAATTATTAAAAGAAAAAGTAGAAAGTATTTGTACTTACAAAAACGTTCTATTAAAGCACTTATATAATAAGCCGGAGTTGAATCAAGAAGAATTATTAGCAACTCTATATGAATATCGTGATATGGTAGCTCCATATGTATGTGATGTATCATCTTATCTAGACAAGGCAATCAAAGAGGGCAAAACAATTCTTCTAGAAGGCCAATTAGGAACTATGAAAGATCCAGATCATGGAATCTATCCGATGGTTACATCATCTTCTACACTAGCATCTTATGGTGCAGTAGGAGCAGGGATTCCTCCATATGAGATAAAAGAAATCATTGCTGTATGTAAAGCATATTCTTCTGCTGTAGGTGCAGGTGAGTTTGTTTCTGAAATCTTTGGAGAAGAAGCAGATGAATTGCGTAGACGCGGCGGTGATGGTGGCGAATACGGAGCAACTACAGGGCGTCCACGCCGTATGGGATGGTTTGACTGTGTAGCAAGTAAGTATGGCTGTCGTTTGCAAGGTGCAACAGATGTTGCTTTTACTGTATTAGATGTTCTCGGATATCTAAAAGAAATCCCAGTATGTGTTGGTTATGAAGTAGATGGAGTTGTAAGTACTGACTTCCCAGTAACTGCAAAATTAAAGCATGCAAAGCCTGTATACGAAGTACTACCAGGTTGGGAATGTGATATCGAAGATATCAAAAATTATGATGATTTACCAGAAAACTGCCGTAAGTACGTAGAGTTTGTGGAAGAGCAATTAGGCTACCCAATCACTATGGTTAGTAATGGTGCAGGTAGAGATAATATCATCTACAGAACAAGCAAATTAAGTAAATAATTAGTAGAACTATTGAGGGCTCTCGCTTAGGCGAGGGCCCTTTTTGCATGAGGTGGAGTGGGCACTAAGGAAATGAAGCCGAAAACCACAGAGAAGCCAAGGGTTCGAAACTGAGTCGAATTGCGGTATTCTGGTGTCGGCAAAAGGTAGTGGAAGATCGAGGTACCGCACAAAATGATGGAAGTGAAAAATTTGCGGTAGCAAAAGTATGATAGAATATACGAAAAAAGTTGGAAACCACGCAAAACTTCAATGGCAAGAGAATAGCGGTATTTTGGCACTGGGAAATTCTAAGCTGGACATAAAAAGGCTACGCAAATGGTGAAAAACTTCAAAATTGCGGTAAAAGCAATTGGAGAAGAGTGAAACAGGTAGAAAAATACCGCGAAAAGAGTAAGGGATATAAAAGTTGCAGTAATGAGATTTAGCAAGACGCGGTGAAAGTATAAAATGCCTAGAAGAAGCTTCCGCGTGGGAAGTTAAAGGTAGTTTGGAAAGGGGAAGGATGGTGAAGAGCGGTCTAAACTATACTAAACCCCGCATAAACAACACAAAGGGGAGGGAACGTACAAATTAGCGGTATTCTGGTGCTGGGAAATGGAAGGGGGAGACTGTGGAAGATCGAGGTACCGCACAAAATGATGGAAGTGAAAAATTTGCGGTAGCAAAAGTATGATAGAATATACGAAAAAAGTTGGAAACCACGCAAAACTTCAATGGCAAGAGAATAGCGGTATTTTGGCACTGGGAAATTCTAAGCTGGACATAAAAAGGCTACGCAAATGGTGAAAAACTTCAAAATTGCGGTAAAAGCAATTGGAGAAGAGTGAAACAGGTAGAAAAATACCGCGAAAAGAGTAAGGGATATAAAAGTTGCAGTAATGAGATTTAGCAAGACGCGGTGAAAGTATAAAATGCCTAGAAGAAGCTTCCGCGTGGGAAGTTAAAGGTAGTTTGGAAAGGGGAAGGATGGTGAAGAGCGGTCTAAACTGTACTAAACCCCACCTAAACAACACAAAGGGGAGGGAACGTACAAATTAGCGGTATTCTTGTGCTGGGAAATGGAAGGGGAAGACTGTGGAAGATCGAGGTACCGCACAAAATGATGGGAGTGAAAAATTTGCGGTAGCAAAGGTATGATAGAATATACGAAAAAAAGTTGGAAACCACGCAAAACTTCAAAAGCAAGAGAATAGCGGTATTTTGGCACTGGGAAATTCTAAGCAGTACATAAAAAGGCTACGCAAATGGTGAAAAACTTCAAAATTGCGGTAAAAGCAATTGGAGAAGAGTGAAACAGGTAGAAAAATACCGCGAAAAGAGTAAGGGATATAAAAGTTGCAGTAATGAGATTTAGCAAGACGCGGTGAAAGTATAAAATGCCTAGAAGAAGCTTCCGCGTGGGAAGTTAAAAATAATGGGGAACGATTAGAAATGTTCCCCATGTAAACATTGTAAAACTATAGAAGATATTCTCGAATCAAGGATTCTAAGGAGCGTATATTAATAGGATGCATACTTGTTTCATAAGTTATTAGTAAGTTTTTACCTTGTATTATGTCATGTTTTGCATAGATATCTAGCTTTTGTAAAGCTTTGTTGCAGTACTCTGTGTCATCGAACATTCCAAAGTGCTCTAAGATGAATTCTTGCCTTGTGCGTTTGTTCAAAACTGTAAAATCAGGATGAAAAGATTTATATCCGCTTAGCTTCAGTGGGTACTCGTATAAATAAGGTATCTCTAAGGAGAACAGTTTATCGGCAATGATTTTTTCAGATTTGGAGCGAACGGATTCACCACACTCAGTGCACAAGGAAAGTTCATCTGAAATGGGAAATTTCCTCGAATCTATAAATGATTTTGATAATTTAGCGATTTTATTCGCCCTCCAAATTTTTGCAAAGCTATCATCATCCAATAAATAAGGGGATATTAAGGTGCGTTTGATGTCTGGCAAATTAAGATAAGAATTATTCAATATATCTAAATTGTAATTCTGAAGAAAATGATTTAATAGAGCATATTGTTTTTCTGTTTCAGTAAGGAACTTTGAAGCAAAATCCCTTTGTAAAATTCGAGCAACTAGCTCATAGTTACTTTTTTTGACATATACTCCTTTTCGATCTTTCTTAGATTTGTGGTAAGAGTACTGGTTGGCATTGTGACTTTTTTTGCAATGGATCACACCTTTAGGTGCAGTTTGAATATCTAACTTAGCTCTTCCTATTATTTCCTCTAGAAACGCTTTTTGACCATTAATATAACTTGAAAATTCTTTATTAGTATTCATATTGAACTCCTCTCTTTCGTATAAAATTTATCCCTATACTAATACATGTCATTTTGGTACCTATTTGTAACAAAAAATAATATTAAACTTTTATAAAGTACTTGTAATTAGATGAAAAT
>CAYJHO010000049.1:0-15748 GCA_964369945.1 uncultured Lachnospiraceae bacterium | reverse complement strand
AAGCTACTGCATTTACACCCATATTTGGTCCCCATACAGTTTGTGCCGCTGTTGACCAACCTTGAGCGATTTGAACTGGCTTATAGCTACCAGACTCTGTAAGTGTAGCTGCATCTGAGTTGATCACTCCTGCTTCATACCACTCATGAGCAATTTGTAATTCTTCTTGTGTAATTGCTGCTTCTAAAGTATAAACTACTTGATCTGTCTCTTTATCATAGCTAATTGGAATAGATGCATTGATTTGCTCTAAACCTTCACCTAAGAAAAAGCTAACGCCTTTATGTAATGGAAGTGCTGGCTCTCCTAAATATTCTGTAATTTGTCTTAGATATGGATCTGCATCTGCATAAGTATATACATCTGCAATTTCTGCCTCATCAATTCCCATTTCGTCTAACAAATCCTTATCCCATACAAAATAGTTTGTTGCCGAACTATCTTTGTAGGTTGGAATTCCATAGATTCCACCATCAACAGTAGTTGCTTTCCAATAAGATTCAGGCATAAGTGCTGAAATTCCAGGAGCATTTTCTTCAATCATTCCTGAGATATCCATAAATGCACCTAGGTCAACATCATTAAAGAATACACCTTGATCTGCAAATAGAATATCGAAATCTTCACTTGTATTTACGATAACACTTCTTCTAGTGCCCCAATCTCCCCAAGAGATTACTTCCATCTCTACATTTAATCCGTAGTTTTCACCTAGATAAGCATTTACTTGAGTTTCCCACTCATCGTAATTTGTTGGCATTCCGCCACCGACCGTAATCCACTTTAAAGTTGTAATTTCGCCATCATTTCCAGCTACGTCACCACTTGCACTTGAATCATCACCTGCTGGTGCATCTCCACCAGATTCTGTGGTATCCCCACAAGCAACTAACAACATTGAACTTGCGCAAAGCATTGCTAATCCTGTTTTTACCATTTTGCTACTCATTGTCTTTCTCTTCATAACTATTCTCTCCTTTTCTTATTTGTGTCTCTATAACACAATTTATCATTAACCTTTTACGGAACCTACGGTTAACCCCTTAATAAAATACTTTTGGAAAAACGGGTAAGCACACGCAATAGGTATAACAATTATAACTGCTATCGCCATTCTCACTGATTCGGATGGCATATTTCTCTTGTACTCCTGCAAGCTAACTCCAACGGCTGGATTGTTGGCAATATAGTCTAATTGTTTGATCATATTATTAAGCATAGCTTGTAAGGAAAATAGTTTTGTATCTGATAAATATAAGGAAGCTAAAAACCAGTCATTCCAATATCCAAACGATAGGAACAATCCTAGGGTTGCATATACTGGCTTAGAAATTGGAACTATTATTTTAGTGAATATCGTCATTTGAGATGCTCCATCAATTTTAGCAGATTCAATGATACTATCTGGTATTGTAGTTCTAAAGAATGTCTTACAAATAATAACATTAAAACTTGATATCAACAGTGGCAGTATCAAAATATATAAGGTATTTCCTAATTGAAATAGACTTGAATTAACAACATACGATGCCGCCATTCCGCCATTGAAAATCATAGGAATAAAAACTACCCATGTCAAAATTCCTTTTAGCTTGAAATCTGGTCTTGAAATTGAATAACCAAGCATAGTCGTAATTGCAACACCTATTACAGTACCTGCAACTGTTACTAATGCAGATACAAAAAAGGCATTGATAATCGTATCTCTTTCGTTCCACAAAAATTCATAAGCTTTTGCTGAAAACTCCATTGGAATCAAGGAATAACCTAACTGTCTGATTGAATCCTCAGATGAAATGGAAATCATAAAAACCAAAAGCAATGGAAATATGCTAACAAATGCCAATACGGCAAATAAAATACTAAACAGTAAATTCGATAATGGCTTTACTGCATTAATTCTACGTTCTTTAATCTGTTTACCCATTGTTGTCCTCCTTAAATAATAGCACTATCTTCATCTACTTTAGATACAATAAAGTTAGCTAGTAGAATGGTGATACAACAACATACCGATTGGAACATAGAGGCTGCTGTCGTTCTTCCAATAGAAACTGATCCACTTCTTAACGCATTGTAAATGTAAGTATCAAAAGTACTAGCCACATCTGCTAAGGAGTTTGGTACCCCTTGTGTTACCTGATAGAATAATCCAAAGTCTGAGTAGAAAATTTTCCCAACAGCCAAGATAAACATCATAATGATAATTGGTTTAATCGATGGAATTGTGATATACTTTGTTTGCTGCCACTTAGATGCCCCATCTAACATGGCTGCTTCATATAGTGCCTGATCAATTCCAGCGATACTTGCTAAATACACTACCATGCTGTATCCTATTGATTTCCAGAGATACATAATCACCAGAATGAATGGCCAATACTGTTCCTCTGAATACCAACGAACAGGATCTTGCCCAAAAATCCCTAAGATAAGATTGGCTAAACCCTTATCTGGATTTAAGATTGCATATACAAAGTAACTTACTACTACCCAGGATAAAAAGTGTGGAAAAAACATCAGCGTTTGACATACTTTTGAAAAAAATCGATGATATAACTCATTAATTAGAATTGCTAGACCAACGGCAAAAGTCATTCCTAATATAATGAAAACAATATTGTAAACTAAAGTATTTCTTAGTAGGATTCCAAAAGTATTACTTTCAAATAGAAATGTAAAGTTATTAAACCCTACCCATTCACTTTGTAACAAACTTCCAATAAAGTTTGATCCTCGAAATACTTTGTAATCTTTAAATGCAATAATCAAACCAAACATTGGCAGAAAACTAAATGCTATGTACCATACGATTGCTGGTAAACTTAGTAGGGTTAATTCGGAATCCGATTTGCTCCACCTTGTTTTTCCCTTTCTCTTTTTCTGTCCTTTTCCTCCCATATGTATACCTCCCTTTCCTAAAACAAATAGAATGTAATTTAGAACTTTCTATTTTTATCAATGAAACTGCATTCTTTTTTATATAAAATGCACAAATTTTATTGATTTTTTATAATATTATGATACTATATTTTTAATCTAATAACATTTAATTTTGTATTTCGTTTTTTTTTTAAGAAAGGTTACATTTATGTACAATTCAAACAATACTAACAGTCAAAATTGGTGCAATGTTCACATAATTTCTGAACAAAAAACTATCTTCACAGAAAAAGAGCTAGATATACCAGGACTTATAGCATTTGGTAAGCAATATTCGAAAGCAGCTCCTGCACCTTTGATCCTACATCATCATAAAGATTGTATCGAATTTTTGATTGCTACTAGTGGTCAATTCAAATTTTACTTAGATGATGAAAAATATAATATTACTGGAAATCAAATTTTTATTGCCAAACCGGGCCAAAGTCATGGAACCCTTCCAGACTCTTTTTTCCGAGGTGAATATTACTGGATTATATTAAAAATATCTGATTTAAAAAACTTTTTATTTTTACAAGAAGATGCTGCAAGAAATTTCATTGAAAGACTATCTAAAATAGATACTTCTGTTGCCAATATAGAATTAGAACACTTTATCCCCTTTTTAAAAGCTTGTTTTATAAAAATGTCAAAAGATAATCGCTTAGGTTATCGCTTTGAAATTGCTAATCACATCGTCCACTTACTAGAATGTATCTTATACTCCTGCAGTATCAGCCCTTCAAGCATCAGTAAGGAAATGGAACATGTTCTTAACTATATACATAAGAATACAAAGCTAAACATTTCTCTTGAGCACTTAGCTGAGATGTGTAATCTTTCACATTCTCACTTCAAAAAGCGTTTTCGTGAGGAAGTTGGGACTTCCCCTAGAGATTATGTAAATACTTGTAAAATTGATTTAGCAAAAAGGTTGCTCATAGATGGTAGTTCGATTACTGACATTGCGATGTCTCTAAGCTATGATTCTCCCAACTATTTTTCTACTGTTTTCAAAAAGTATACTGGTTCTACACCATCCGAGTTTTTAAAGCAGTATCAAGCTAATACCTCTTCTAAGCAAGAGAAAGCTATATCCTTATCCAAACTTAACCATCACGAATATCAATATTAAAAGTGACTCTCTTACATTCTAAAATTTTATGCCCACTAAAGTTAGAAATAACTTAAGTGGGTATTTTTATTGCAAACACTTTCCCTTGACTTCCTTTTAGATAAGTATTATTATATAATTATACTTATCTAAAGGAGGTCTTAATGAAAGAAATATTCTCAAAACTATTATATGATTTATGCTACACATGCTCTCTCAATGAAATTAAAATTGAAAATGAAAAGCGAAGTGATTTAAGCTACAATTCTTCTTTCTATCGCAAAATTATTTGCAAGGACTCTGGCCACCATACCATATCAAGTATTGCAAAACTATTATCGGTTCAAACTACTGCAGTTACACAGAAAGTAAATGAATTAGAAAAGAAGAACTATGTTTATCGGAAACAATCGGAAACAGACAAAAGAATTTCTTATCTATATGCTGTTGAAAAGCACTGCCCTTGCGCTGCTGCAATACAAGCACGAGATTTTTCTATCTATCACAAATTAGAAGAAGAATATTCACAGGAAGATCTTGCAAGATTTTTAGAAATACTAGAGCGAATGAATACACACTATTTAGAATTTGATTCAAAGAATGGAGGTTAATATGGGCTTTGATTTAGATGTAACAATACCTGCTCTCACTGTGTTTATACAAGGGATTTTAAGTTTTCTTTCTCCTTGTATTTTACCCATCATCCCTATTTATATGGGATATTTATCTGGAGGTGCAGTAACTACAAACGAGGATGGAAAACAAATATATAACCAGAAGAAGGTAATTTTCCATACTTTATTTTTTATTTTAGGAGTTAGTTTTGCCTTTTTCCTACTAGGACTAGGTTTCTCTACCGCAGGAAGATTTTTCACACAAAACCAAATGCTATTTTCACGCATAGGTGGTATTTTGGTTATTTTCTTGGGTTGTATCCAACTAGGAATCTTTAATAAACCTTTTAAAGGCAAGGAATTTAAACTTCCACTTAAGATTAATGCTTTAAACATGAATCCACTTACTGCTTTAATTATGGGTTTTGTCTTTAGCTTTGCATGGACTCCTTGTGTAGGTCCTGCATTGTCCACTGTTTTAATTATGATTTCAAGTGCTAACTCAACTACAACTGGATTAATTTTGATGGCAGTATACACCCTAGGCTTTACGATACCATTTTTATTCGTAGGTATCTTTACTACACAATGTTTGAACTTCTTTAGAAAACATAGTGCTGTTGTATCTTACACGGTTAAGATAGGGGGCGCTCTCATGATTCTTATGGGTCTTATGATGTTTACAGGTATAATGAATAGCATTACGGGATACTTATCTAGATTTGACGGTGTTGTCCCGAATGCAAATAACGCTCCAACCCAAGAAGAAGAAATAGAATCTACAGATATAGAAGAAACGATTGAGGAGACCGTGGAGACTGAGGAAACCCCACAAAGTGATGTCATCCCAGCTCTCGACTTTGAATTGCAAGATCAGTTTGGAAATACGCATACCCTCGCAGACTATGAGGGCAAAGTAATTTTCCTAAACTTCTGGGCCACTTGGTGCCCTCCTTGTAGAGAAGAAATGCCAGATATTCAAGCACTTTATGAAAATTATGGATATAACGAAGAGGATGTTATCATTCTAGGACTTGCATCTCCTGCTTCTGAGGAAAATGCTTTTACCCAAGAACAAGATACAGAGGCGGTCATTCAATTCTTAGCAGATAATAACTATAGCTACCCAACCCTATTAGATAGCAGTGGAAAGCTAGCTGCTTCTTATGGCATTTCAGCCTACCCTACTACTTTTATGATCGATGTGGATGGGAATGTCTTTGGTTATCTACCCGGGATGATGACTTATGATATTATGGAAAGCATCATAACTCAAACACAAGAAAGTACTAATTAATGCTAGATGATAGCACAATGGCTGCCACAGTTTATGTGGCAGCCATGAAACTATAAAGGTTTAATATCACCTTTTATTGCATTTTTGGCCAACTGATCGGCTAGTTCATTAAATTCATCGCCAGTATGGGCCATTACCTTATAAAAGGTAACCGAGAGCTTATCTTTCACACTATCATAAAAAGCTTTGTAGGCCTGTGTCCCTTCTTTATTCGCCTTCCATTCCCCAGTACACCATTTTGAAATACCTTCATAGTCATAATACAAATCTAAACTTTTAATTTGATGGTCAATACAATATTGCATTGCCTTTCTCGCTCCCATCAATTCTCCTGCAACATTTCTCATTTCCACAAGATTTGGAGTATTATATTGTTCTGCAAAATGTAATTCTTCCCCCTTTGCAAACATAACCAGGCCGTAAGAAAATAACTTTACTGAGTTTTCATAACTTCCATCTACATAGGCAACTGCTTCTGATTTCTCCTTCTTTAGTTCACCCTTGTTGTCTATTGCTGAATTACTGGTAGAAAGTCCCATAAATCCTTCGGCTTCGGCTTTTGTTAGAAAGCTTTTATAACTTGCTCCTGAAAAACCCTTTACCTGTTTCTCACATTCTCCCCATGTTTCATATATTCCTGGCTTATGCCCTGCTTTTACTGCATAATACTTTTTTGCCATGCTCTATCTCCTATTTCATTTCTATTGTAGCATTTTCCATGATTTCTTCTATACTATACTCACAATAAGTGAGTACCCCATAACTCACTTCTTCGTTCGTATTGTTACCTTCATACAATAGGCTTATTCTACCATCTTCTAATTCAGTTAGACAAGAGTAAGCGAAAAATCCCCCATTTATAGGATAGCAAAATTGCCAATCTACCACATAGCCCTCTTCTTTTTTCTGAATAAAACCAATTCTAATCACTCCGTTTGTTCTACCTTCTCCACCAGGCATTGAGGCTAACAACACATCATCCATTTTATTATTTCTTGCTGGGTTTGGCAATTTTTTCTTGTAATTAATCACAGAAATCATCACATCTTTTCCATATTTTAATCCCATATCGTTTTGTAATGGAGTAAAACTTGCTCCTCCATCAAAACTATCTGCATATCCTACCCATTCGCTATTTCCTCTAGCAAACATACGAATGCTATGATCGGGCATGATAACCAATTGAGATTCACTACTTTTCTCAGGATGGTTTCTTTCTCCTAGTTCTGTTCTTTGTCCGAGATAAAAGTTTTCTCCATCATCACTATAGAGTACACTAGCACGTTCTCCTTCTCCAGCACCATCATCATAGACTGGAATTAAAATTCTGCCTTGATACTTGCCTTCCTTCATACAAAGGCCTTTCCCTGGTGCCACACCAAGAAAACGAAACTTATCTAATTTAAATTCATTGCCAATCAGACTTGGATAGGACCAAGTTAAACCAAAGTCATCACTATATACCATCCACAAATAAGACGTTTTGATTAACTGAAAAATTGCATCTTCATAAAAGATACTCATTGCTACTTCCTTTACCTGCTTTGGCTTTTGCCAAACAGTAAGAGCTTTTCCGCTTTCATACACTTGAAAATAAGCGTCTAAACTATAGCTTGTCTTTTGATTCCCTTCCAATAAATAAACATCATAGACATTGGTTGCATCTAAGTTTGCAAACTTGTTTCTTTTCATATAATGAGTAGCTGTTTCTATCTTTTCATAGTCCCCATTTTGCTCTTTACAAGTTAATGCATATACTTTTTCCCCTTCCACTTCTATCATTCCTGAACCAGTCACACTACTTGGATAGCCTGAGCCATGTGGCCATGCATCCACAAATAGATACACTCTTTGATTGTAATCTTCCACTAAGACTGGATCGATAAACGATGCAGAATTACGCGAGGCTACTCCGTCTTCCCAATCTGAAAAATGGTTCACTATCTTAGCGGCTCCCCATGTTTTGGTTTTCATATCCAAAAGGCGTATTCCTGTCTCTAAATTATTTGGTGAATCATCTGTCGTATAGCGTACATCTGCTGAAGCTAATACGTTCCCATTCGACATGGTAAGAAGTGCTGGGATACGAAAATTGTCACTTATAAAATCATCTTGTTTTCCAAATGGCTGTTTCATCTTTTTTCCTTTCCATCACAAATCTGATGCATCGTTTAATATACAACATTTCTTCTCATATGAAACCACATGAGTCATTCCTTTTTCTATTTCCACTATCGTTCTCTTCAAGGCTTCAAAGCAAAGTTCATGGAGCCAATTTTTATCCTCTTTCATGGTTCCTATCAGTTGATCCATGGTTCTAAGGGCTAAGTCATATTGTTGCTGGGAAAGAACTCCACTTTCATAGGCTAGATCTAACTCATCTCTATCATCAATATAAAACTCGCCCTTTCTAGATACAACTAAATCAAGAAAGATATCATCATAATAATAGATCCCTTCATCATCCACTCCCTGCCCATCTATCATATCAAGATACCATAGAATCACACTCTGCTTTCTATCTAACATCATAGAAATTACGAAATATTCCTCCTTTGGTGCTAGAACGAACCACTGATACCCATCGTCAGCTACCATTACTTGCTCCCCAAACACTTCCCAATATTGAGTTTCTACTACCTTTTCGATCTCCATCAAATTATATTTATAATCCCTATCTTCCCATAAATGAGAAGTTCTTTTTATCAAGGTTTGGTTCCATGAATCATATGTCATCCGACATCTCTTAATATGTAATTTCTTCTCCATTTCATTACTTCCCCCTTTTTCATCATGAATTTCGCAGGAACGATTCCGAGAGTTCATAGTAAATTTAATATTTCAAGCGGATTCTCAATCTGCGCAAACTCTTTTTTTCTACTGCAAGTATACCAAACTGCTTGCATAGCATGCATGCCAATTTCTCTAGCAGTTTCTAATTCATAACTTCCTCCATCTCCAATATAAATACATTCTTCTGGCTTGCATGCAAGGATTTCTAAACAGCGATAAAATATTCTCTTATCTGGCTTTTGCATTCGCTCGTCCCAAGATAACAATGCAGCATCAAAATAAGGATACAAGATGCTTTCTTTTATCACAATCGCTTCTTCTGAAAAACAATTACTAATCAAACCAATCTTTATCTGCTTTTCCTGTAAGCTCTTAAGCATAGGTAAGATTTCTTCGTGTAAGCACCTAAATAATAGCTTTTTAGTTTCTACTCTTTTTTCTACTATCAGAGCCAAAGTTTCCTTTTCATAGCAGTTATTTGCTATCATAATATCTGCAATTACTTGTTCGAAACTTCGCTCACCTACACTCCGCTGACTTTCTGTTCCATCCCAAATTTCTCTAAATTGACGTTCTGATATCCCCATATCTGCTGCTATTTCACCACCGAAATACAAAGGGCAATTGTAATGAGTAATCAAGGTTTCGTACATATCAAAAATAACTGCTTTCATCATTTTCTTCTCCCACTCCTTTATAACCCTAAACTAAGAAAACAGCAAAAAAGAAGTTTTCCTTTCTTGCTGCTCCTTACAGTAATTTTATCTTACTTCTTGGTCCATATAAATTCTAGAACCTGTAGCACCTCTTTGCCCTTGGTATTTCCCTCTATATGGATTTTGTGCCGCCTGATCCATTTTAGCAAATACTAGCTGCCCCACTCTTCGACCTGCCTTTAATTCAATTGCGCAGCGATTAGCATTATATAATTCTAAGGTGATTTCTCCTTTAAATCCTGGATCTACCCAGCCTGCATTTTGAATAAACAATCCCATTCTCCCTAAAGAACTTCTGCCTTCAACAAAAGCAGTCAAATCATCTGGCACATCAAAATATTCCATGGTGGTTGCTAGAACAAACTGATTTGGTAGTAAAATATAAGTGTCGCTTACAATCGTCTTATATTTTGTTTCTTCCTCTAAATTTATAATTCCTAGCGAAGAATCCTCTACCATACTAAAGGTGTTCCCCAAACGTATATCTACACTTGCTGGCTGAATTTGATCTATTTCTAAGGGTTCTATGATTAACTCCTTATTGTGTAACATTTTCTTTATTGTTATATCTGATAAAATCATGGTTCTCAATCCTTTCCACTAATTTCATTTCATTATACAACACTCTAGAAACATTGAAAAGGCAAAGATACTACAATTTTGTGATTCTAGTTTCCAGCTCTACTGTTTCATTTTCACGATGTATTGTAAATTTAACTAGTTGATAAAGTTTTGCTTCCATTATTTTCATAAAGTGATTTATCTCTAGGATTTCAATCCCTGAAACTGCTTTTATAATATCTCTTTGTCGAAAGCCATGTTCATAGGCTTCTGAAAAATTTGACACCGTTTCAAGATACACGCCTTTTGTTCCAAAAGATGCAGTAGAAGAAATAATAGAATCATTAATATTTGATATATTCGCTTCTAACCAAAGGCAAGATTCTGTTTCCTCAATCAAATGATCAGCCCCTAACTTCCCATAATAAGGTGCCTGCTTTCCTACTCCTTTTCCGGTTTTTCTACCAAATTGATTCATTGGAAAATTTACAAATCCCATGGCTTCCCTTGTTTCTTCATTCCTAATAGTATAATCATTTTTATGAGGATCTTGAAAGCAGGGATCGATTCCTTGAATGGAACTACTATCAAAGCTCCCTTTCTCTTCATGAAGTGCATGTTCTTTTGGAAATACAATGGTATCATCAAAATTAAAGTACCAATTATGATGTAAATTATATTCAGCAGCATTTAGCCGTTCTTTATCTATACCCGCAAACCCCCATGGGCTTTTAGCCACAATTACATTAGAATAAATGGCATCTCTTGCTTTAGCATATGGCACATGAATCTCCAACTTTCCATCCACAATAATATTGTTAAATACCTCTCGATCAAAACCTTCTCTTAATTTAATTCCTATTCCTAAGCAAAGATTATTATAGATGCGATAATTGCTAGAACCGTCATCAAGATCAATCCCCCAAGAATGTGGTGCTCCCTTTTGATGATGAAAACGATTATCATGAATATTTGTTGTTTGATAAGCATCTAGTTTTGTAATATCATATAGCTTTCCATCTTCTCCTAGATATTCTCGAATCCTATCCCCATCTTCTCCACTTGCATTATATCGTGGAACAGACCAAAATCTATCGCGCCCCCAAGAGTTGAAAGGCCCATGATCTAAAGTTTCTCTCTGGGAATCAAATACATCGTTATATGCAATTTCATGCCCCCCAAAACTACCATCATTTACATTAATGTTAGAACGAGCACTGGTATATATTGTATTATGTAAAATACTAATTCTGGATGCAATTGACAAATTCACTCCACTAGACTGTTTTTCATAAATTCCTATATTAGAAATCTCATTATTAGAAATCCTAATATCCCTCGGATAATCTTCACTAACAGGACCTATCTGTTTGGGGTTCTTTACCTTCGTTGCATGTACTTGCAAGTCTGGATAATTTGCATGTTCCCAAAAGGAAGGATCGTCTACCGCCGTAGGTTTCCCTATGATTTGTATCGCAGTAGAGCCTATATTTGAAAATACGTTATCAGAAATCACATGATTCTTTTGATAACCATACATAAAGATTCCATTTCCACCAATATCCGAAAAAGTACAGCCCAAGATATGGATACGCTCTGCATATTCCATTCTAATCACTCCACAAGGAACTACTGCCCAATCGCCACGCATTAGCGGGATGTACTGTCTATTTTCTTTATCAATCGAAAATAATGTTCTCCTTGTTTTTTCAAAATTCAAGCCATTGAAACTAATATTTTGTATGCTTTCCTCAGGAGATTTTCCTTTTAAATAAAACAGTTCTTCACACACTGCCAGTTCAAATACATCCTCTTTTTGCAATGGAGTTTCTGGATAATAAAATAAATTCCCTGTATCTTTTTGATAAAACCACTCTCCAGGTGCATCTAGCTCTTCCAAAATATTCTCTACGACCAAAGCCGATGTCATATATTTATTTCCTCGATTATTATCGCCTACCCATCTAAGTTTCAAGCCAAGATTAGTAGTCTCATCTCGCCCTTCTATGATATAATTATTAGAGCCCCAGCCTCGATCATGCAAAGCTCTAATATAGCCTGTTTCGGGATTTTTCCAAGCTACTGCGCGAGTTCTAATGACTTCCTCATCTGTAACCCCACCAAAGGGAACCACTGCTCGGTCATAATTTGGAAATCGTGCTATGGTTTTTGCTTCTCCATTTAAGAATAAACAGTCTGCATTCAAATTCTTCTCAATTTTAGTAACATAGATATTGGAATTATAATCTGTAGCTGTCCATACTAGATTCTCAAGCCTAAGACTTCCTGACAAAACAACGTTCTCACCGTCCTTTGCCCGGATTTCTAATTCAGGATACTCCGATGTTATTTCTATTGTTTCTGAAATGAAATAATGACCCGGATCCAATTCAATCACTGACTTTTCTTTTGTTCCTAGAATTTGTGCCAAGCCCTCCTCTATGGTTTTGACTATCTGACTTCCTCCAACTTTAATGACACGATTTTCCATTATCCCCTCCATACTGCATAATAATCTCTAGATTTTCCTTACAAAATAGTAGCCATAGAAACAAAGTAAACTGTTCTATGGCTACTATATAATAGGTATTAAGTTAAGACAATCTAATTTAAGAAGATGGAAAGAAATTTCACTTTTTTAGTCTTCTTCTATGTAACTATCAATGTGATAGTGTTTTCCTGAAAGCAATAATTTTTTAAAGTCTTCTTCGCCAATAGGTTTTGAAAAATAGTATCCTTGTGCATAATCACAACCTATGCCTTTTAACCATATCGCTTGCTGCAATGTTTCCACACCCTCTGCTACTACTTTCATATTCAAATGCTTCGCCATGCTTATCACATCGGTAACAACAATGGTGCTCTTAGGGGTTTGATCATTGATATCAAAGAAAACTTTATCTAGCTTCAACACATCTGCCTCTACTGCAGAAAGTCTATTTAATGAAGATACCCCTGCTCCAAAATCATCAATGGAAATGGAAAAACCTAACTTTTTCAAGCCTTTTACTACTGTCAAAAACTTAATAGTATCTGATTCTATTGCACTCTCTGTCAGTTCAAATTCCAACTTTTCTATTGGTATATCATACCTTGAAACTACTGTTTTAATTCTCTCTACAATTCCCTCTTCAAGTATGGTATGTGCGGAAAGATTAACTGAAATTGTTGGAATTTCAATCTGATTCATATTTTCTTTCATAAAGAGGCAAACCCCTTCTAAAACATACAAGTCTAAGTCAGAAATAAATCCATTCTCCTCAAAAATCGGAATAAATTCGTCAGGCAAAACTCTCTTACCTTCCTTGGTACACCAACGAACCAAGGCTTCTGCCCCTCCCACTTCTAGGCTGGCAAAGCTAATTTTCGGCTGATATTCAATAAAGAACTCACAATTTTGCAGTGCTTCTTCCATGTGAAATGTAATTTCTATCTTGTCTTGATATTTCTTATGCATTTTATCATCAAAGGTAATAAAGCTAGTTTTATGGATAGACTTCCCTGATATTCTTGCATTGTCTGCCTGACCTATGATTGCTGTTCCTACTTCATTCACCCTTTCCACAATAACGTGCCCAAAGGATAAGGATACATGATAGTTTTTGTTAATTCTTTGTTCTATACTCGGAAGAATATACTTTGTATAGATTAAGCGAATAGATCCCCCCTCATCAATTTTTCTAAAAATCAAAAATTGATCTGCACTTCGCCTCGTAATAATCGCTTCTGTTCCCAGAAAAGCTGCTTTTAATGATTCCGCAATCCCCTTTAAAATATCTGTCCCCTTGTCTATGCTATAATTGGCATTGATCGATCGAAACATATCCATATCAAAGGAAAATAATTCATACTCTCCTGCCTTTGCATATTTCAAGACTTCATTGATACTCTCATGAAATTTATTGATCGTAATAAGTCCTGTAAGTGAATCTGTTTCATAGGCAACTTTTAGCGCTTTCTGTTGACTTTTTTGTTGTTGAATTTCCCATATCCCAAATATGCCTAAGAGAACTAAAAAGAATAGTACAATCCAATACCAATATTCCTTCACAATCTCTAGTGCATTAATTTCCTTGGTCAAAAAAAACTCATTGGAATTCTTCTCTATAATTGTAGTATATCTATCCTGGCTCATCCGATTAATTACAACGTTAAAAATAGGAACATATTCTTCTGCTATATTCTTATTGATAAATAATTGAACGGGAATCTGTGTCTCTAAATATACTACAATCTTGTCCATCTCTTCGAGGTAAAACTCAGAATATGTAAGTCCTACATCCGTCGAGATGATCATATCTACCTCTTCTTCTGCAAATCCATTGATTAGCGTGTCCAAATTATCATAGAAAATAAATTCATTATCTGGAAAATGATTGGTAAATGCGCCAAAATCAATTGTTTGATATCGTAATGTCCCTATTCTTGATGATTGCAAAATCGTCTCTTCTAAGGTTTCAAAAGTCCTAGATTCACAGACCCTAACCTGGGCATACATAGGAAAAGAATAGGCTGTTTCTGTGGAATCAAAATATTTCCTTTGTTCATCACCTTTTCCATATAAAGATAATAAAATATCTAAATGAGCATATGTTTCTGGTTCATCTGTGATACTATACTCATGATAATTTACCTCAAAATCATAGCGACTAACAAAGGAATTAAAGATATCAACCAATGCGCCTGCTGGCTCACCTTGTTCGTTGGTATAGCTAATCGGCTCATTTTCAATCATATACCCAACCTCAAGGGTCCGCTCTCTCAGTTGCTCTACCTCTAAATTATTTAGTCCACGATGGATAATTGCATTATTTTCGTCGTAATATTTATCCTCCAATTTTGAGAAAAAATTCCCCTCAGTTGCAATGATATCATAAAAAATGGAATCCATAGTACTCATGAGCTCTGTCTGTTCAAATGTTGACATCACATACAAATCAAACACTCCCAAATTCAATACATTATTGTAGGATTGTAAATTTCTATCTTCTGAATACATAATATAAAAATCAGCATCCAAAGTCATATAATTATGTTCTTCTCCATAAATATAATCGATCGAAAACCCAAAATATTTCCCAAGTGAATCTAAGAATCTATTTGCCTCATTGTTTTCATAGGTTGCAACACGTTTCCCATCTAAACTATCAAAATCAGCATACAGCATCTCCATATCGGTTGTGACTAACATAACATTAGAATCTCCGTATGGAAACTTAGAAAACAAAAACTCCTCTTCTCTTTCTGGATTCTTTGTGTTAAAGCAAAACAAATCAATGATTCCATTTTCTAAAGCTTCTTTGCTAGAACCAGAGATCGGAATATATTCAAATCGCAAATCACTAACTTCTTCAATTTTTTGAAAAATCTCATAACCATAGCCCGTGCTATTTAAACTATGAATATCATCAACAAAATCTACATAATCTTCATAGTACCCCACAGTAATTGCACTTTCTCCTATTTCAGCAGCCGAAGTTTCTGTTGTAAAAATTTCTGTTGCTGAAATGGCTAATAGTAATAAAACTAAAAGAAAGGCACAGATTATCATCCTTTTTATTATAAAAATTTTTTTACTGATCATACCGATACCTCTTATAAACCAAACACCGTATATCTCCTCTTTTAATTGTATCCAAATGTAAAAGAATTGTCAAATTAATTCGACAATTCTTTTACATTCTTTTTTTTGAATATACTATTCGAATTTTCTCTTTACAATTTCTTTCTT
>CAYJHO010000048.1:0-15818 GCA_964369945.1 uncultured Lachnospiraceae bacterium | reverse complement strand
GTTTAGGAGAGATTGGCATGATTAAATCAACACAGGACATTAAAATTTATTTTGTGACACTCAATGCCCACAAGTTTTTGCACATCAGCAACAGCAAAAGTATAGGTTACTGGGACTTTTGGGAAAAGCAATCGTCAATACCCGGACAAGACTGCGAAACTATTTGTGGACTTCTTGATAGTATAAAAGATAAACTCGACGATTATGGAAGTCCTGAAATCAACAGTGGAAGTGGTCAAATTATGGGGTATATAAACGACCCGACGGGTAGAGTGTGTAGCTGGGGAATACCGTTAATCGAGTGCTATGGGGTTAGACTTGCCACTGATTATGATGGTGTAATTCCAAATGGAATGAAATTAATTGATATACCTGAAGGTGAATATATTGTTTTTGAACACGGACCTTTTGATTACGAACAAGAAAACAGAAGTGCTGGAGAGAAAATAGAAAAAGCAATGGATGATTTTAGCTATGACGAAACCGAATATATTAGGGATACCCAAAAAGGTAGAATAGGATATTTATACCATGATCCACAACGCTTTTTTAAGTATGTGTTTCCAGTGAAAAAGAAATATTAATTTAATAAGCACAAAAAACAGTACTTGTAACATTTTATACAAGTACTGTTTTAATTTCAAAAGATTTTAGCAAAGTTATAGGACAAACCATATCGTTATTTTATCTGCGACTAAAACCATGGAAGAACGAGAGTTTTATATAAAACTTTGCATAACTGAGAGATATTCAGCGAGAGAATTAGCAAGGCAACTCGATAGTGCTTACTATGAACGATATATGCTCTCAAAAGAAAAACTTTCGCCTATAGAGTTACCTGAATCTATAAAAAGTAGTTTTTTTTTCGTTTTAATCTACAAGTTCTTCCTTCTTTCTCGTAAGATCTTTGATCCAATTATAACTGTTAATTTTAACAACTGCTACAAAGCATTTTAATATTTGGTCGCATTTCAAACATGCAAAAACTACCCACGCAGGGGCTCCTAGAAATACGGCAATGAGTGAGGCTGGAATGATCACTAAAAAAACGAATATGGTGTCGTTTTTAAATACAAAGCTAATGTCTCCACCTGATTTAACAAGTCCGAATAGGCAAGCTGCCTGATAGCAAGTCCCAATAATGGTAATAGAAATAACATGGATAAACTGCTTTGAATACCCGATCGCTTCAGGGCTGATATCATAAAGAGCGATAAACGAATCGCGAAGCAAGAAAACCACCGCACCCGAAATCAAGCCCACTATGATAAATAGAATTTGAACAATTTTAGCATTTCGTTTCACTCTATCGATGTTTCCATCGCCAACAGTTTTACCAGTGATGATACCAACTGCGGAAGAAAGCCCTGTCATCCAAACATAAACCAAACTATGTAGCATACCGGTTACGCTTGTTGCAGCGATAACCTCTGTGTTGAATCTACCTAAAATCATGCTGTTTGCAATGAGATTGCAACCCCAAACAATTTGTCCACCCATGACTGGCAGTCCATATCTAATAAAATCTTTGAGAATAACTTTATCTGTAATAAGTAATTCATGGAATCTTAGTTTTAGCTTAGTGTCTCTAAATCTTACATAATAGCAGATAAATGCAGCTTCTAAGATTCTAGAAATAAGTGTTCCTAGTGCTGCACCGCTCACTCCCATAGCAGGGATGACACCCTCTACACCGAAAATAAACAAATAGTTTAGACCGATATTGGTAAAGAGTGCAAGAATGGAAACGTAAAGTCCTATTTTGGCAACTTCTACACTTCGCATGGTAGATATCATAACCTGGGAAAGGGAGAAAAACACAAAGGATATACTTATGATTCTTAAATACGGTGTTCCCGACATGATAACTCCCACGTCATTTGTGAATAGCGAAAGTACAATTTCAGGAATAAAGAGGGATATTACGGAAAATAATAATCCAAAAGCAAGTGCAAATTTTACCCCAATTGCAACAATTTTCTTGATGCTCGAAGTATCGTTTTTGCCCCAGTATTGTGCAGCAAGAATTAGCACGCCGCCCTCTACTCCAGCCATAAATAATTGCAAAACGGTTTGCATTTGATTTCCCATATAAACACCTGAAACCGCATTGTCTCCCAGTCTTCCTATCATTAAATTATCAGCAAACCCTACCGCAAAGGTAATAAGATTTTGTAGCGATATCGGTATCGCAAGTTTTAGCAAAGTATTAAAGAAGTCTCTGTCACCTGTCTTCAAGTTTTCATTCCTCCATCTTTTGTCAATCCAATTTCATTATTATACCACGCATTTGCGCAAAAAGTCTATTGACAAAAGGTAAAATATCAGACAATCAAATTTATTTTAGGGTTCGACATTGTAGAGGATGGAAGTCTATTGGCTTGAGGCTATATGGTATATTGAGTTTACTGCTTGATTTTTGATAGATAATGCAGTAAAAATGCATTAAGAGGTGAAAATATGATAGAAACAACATTGATGTTGCGCTCAGAACTTGCAAATTATGCAAATACTGACGCGAAAATAAAGAGGATGGTTGATGCAGAACTATTGTTTCCTATTGTAAGAGGTCTTTATGAAACTGATAAAACAGTGCAGGGTCCTTACTTAGCACAAAGTATCTATGGTCCGTCATATCTTTCATTTGAATTTGCACTATCTTATCATGGACTTATACCAGAAGCAGTATATAATTATACCTGTGCAACATTTGAAAGTAATAGAAAAAAGAAGTTTGATAATTTTTTTGGTGTATATATATATAATTGTGTTCCATCTAAAGCCTATCCATGGGATATATTGCTCAAAATGGAAGGAGAGTATAGTTATCAAATCGCAACTGCTGAAAAAGCTATTTGCGATATGCTATATAAGACATCTCCGCTTAAAAATTTAAACGGACTTAAAGCATATTTGGTTGAAGACTTAAGAACCATCGCTTATTAAAGTCACTTATTGGAAAGGAAAAGAAAAATGGATAAAGTTTTGAATCAAATGCTTGCATCTTATGACAGTACCACATTATATGATTAGTGGGACAATGAATTACAAAAAAGTGTATATCACAACTACATCACAAATAGCTAGTATCATAATAAGGAATTCTCCAACTAGGAGGGTTCCTTAAAAATATGCTTAAGAAAAGGAGCGTTATGAGAGCGAATAAACGATGTGTATTAGTGGTAGATGATGAAATGAAAATGTTGAGAGCGATTAAGGATTTTCTGACTGCAAATAGATTTATAGTATTAGAAGCTACAGATGGAGAGCAAGCAATAGATTTATATTATGAAAATAGCAGCGAAATAGACTTGATTTTACTAGATGTGATGATGCCAAAGATGTCTGGTTATGAAGTGCTTGAAAGACTTCGTATGGAAGCTAGTTTAGTACCGATTATTATGGTAACAGCAAAGGGTGAGGAGTATGATCAAATTAAGGGATTTTCTCTTGGAGCAGATGATTATGTATGCAAACCATTTTCACCCACCTTACTTCTTGCAAGAATGGAATCTGTGTTAAAAAGAGTGGGGAAATCATTAGAGACAGAGTTGAATTGTGGCGGAATTCAATTGAACATAGAATCTAGAATTGTTAGCTGTGAAGGGAAAGAACAAGATTTGACCAAGAGAGAGTTCGACTTGTTGCAGTTTTTTATGAGTAACGTTGGACTTACCTTTTCGAGAGAGCAGATTTTAAATTCTGTATGGGGATACGAGTTTGAAGGCGATATTCGTACGGTTGATACCCATATCAAGCAGTTAAGAGTAAAATTTCAAGAAGCTAGTGCAAAGATTATAACAATGCATAGAGTGGGGTATAAGTTTGAAAATACAAAATAAGATCATTATTTTTTTGGCAGTTTTTAGTGGGATTATTTTAGTGGCACAATTTATTTTTAATACCTTTTTTGCTGGAAGTCTATATTTAGAATATAAAAAGGGAACCATGGAAGAGGTGTTTCGTTCCATAGAAGAATCCTATGATGGAACAAAGGAAAGTTTACAAAATGCTACCACACAATATCAGCAAGTTCACAACATGGATATTTTTATTACAAAAGATGAGACTTTGATTTATAGTAGTTTTGAACGATTTTTCGAAGATGATACGATGCCAAGTATTCCGCCAGAGAGAATGGGAGAGGAAGATTTTATAGGGGGAAATCATGCCTATGTAAGGGATCAATTTCAAGGGGATAAGAAAGCGGCTCAGGTATTAGAATTAGATTCAGTCTTTATGTACGAGGGAGAAGAAATTCGAGTTTTAATGCAATTGCCAGTTTCCTCTATTGAAGATAGTGTATCGGTGCTTACCAATGCGGGAATTGTAATTACAAGTATTGTATTATTTCTAGGATTTGGAGTTGCAATCCTAATTTCTAGAAGTTTAACAAAGCCAATTCTAGAGATTGAACAAGTGAGCTATCAAATGGCACATTTGAATTTCGAACATAAAGTAGAAGAGCGCGGAGGTTCTATTGAACTTGTAAATTTGGCAAAAAGTATCAATTCACTTTCGGATCAATTAGAAAGTTCTATTGGTGAATTGAATCAGGTGAATGCACAGTTGCATAAAGATATTGAGTTAAAGGATCAGTTAGAAATCATGAGAAGAGAATTTGTAGGCAGTGTTTCTCATGAAATGAAAACACCCCTGGCAATTCTACAAATGTATGCAGAAATGTTGAAATCGGACACTACAGGAATTGATAAAGACTACTATTTGGACACGATAGTGGAAGAAACCACAAAGCTGAGTGAGTTGGTGAGCTCTATGTTAGATATTTCATCCATTGAAAGCGGAATTTCTAAGATGACAATGGAACACTGTAATTTATCAGAACTTTGTGAAAAAACCCTAGAACGAATACAGGGGATTTATCAGAAACAAGAATTACTTGTTGAAAAGGAAGAGAATTTATATACCTTTGGAGACAAGAAATATCTAGAACAAGCAATCAAGAATTATTTGACCAATGCCATGGAACATGTGCGTGGGGATGGGATAGTCAAGGTTCGATTAGTGTCAGAAAAAGGTAAATTGCAATTTAGTGTCTATAATGAAGGCGAAACAATCGCAGACGAAGATTTACCTCATATTTGGGAGAGTTTCTATCGTGGAGACAAATCTAGAACAGGAAGTGGAAAGAATGTAGGCCTAGGGTTACATATCGTGAAAACCATTATTAAGAAACATGGGGGAGACTATGGCTGTAGAAATTTAGATAGAGGAGTAGAATTCTATTTTACTTTAAATGTGAAGAAAATGTGAAGTTGATGGTACATCACAACAATATCAAAACTACAAATTAGAATAACAGTATCAAATGTTTAGGAGGTCATTCATTTATGAAGGCAAAAAAAGTGCTCACCATCTTAGGAGGCATATCTCTCATCGCAGTTACTGGAGTTCTAGTTGGTAGTTTTTTTATTTCTAGTGAGGCAGAAGAGGGGAATACAAATGCAGCTAATACATATAAAGAAGAAACAGTTCAGCGAGGAGATATCGTCGTTGGTGTAACGGAAATGGGAACGGCAGATTTATTAGAGACAGAAATTAGTTTTGAATTTGAGGCAGAGGTAGAAGAAGTATATGTAAACCTTGGGGAATACGTAGAGGCAGGCACGCCACTTATGTATATTGATACAGATACCTTAGAAGAAACCTATGATGATTTACAAAATCAATTAGAGGAGGCCTACCTAGAATTAGAAAGTGCTGAGTTAAGTGCAAATGAACAGAAGATGAAGGCAGAGCAAGATTATGATGCAGCAATACTAGCAGGAGAATCAGCAGAAGCAAATTATAATTATGAAATGAGTGATTTGCAGTCAGATTATGATACTATTTTATCGGATATAGAGTCTATTGAAAACCAACAAATAAGCTGGGCAAGTATAAGGGATGCTGATCCAGAAGCAGATACAAGAATTATTACTTTAAAGGCAGAAATCGCAACAATTGAAGCTGAAATAGTTAACTTAACTGCTTTAATTGAACAGGAAAAAGCAGAGGCAGCAGCCCAAGCAGAGGAGGCAGCTCAAACAGAAGCAACAGCCCAAGCAGAGGAGGTAGCGCAAACAGAAGCGACAGCCCAAGCAGAGGTAGCAGTAATAACGACACAGGATACCACAGCATTAGAAGCACAGTTAGCAGAACAAAATACCAACTTACAAACAAAAACAAAAGAACTAGAAGATACCTATACTAAAATACAAGAAGAAAAAGCAAATGCAGTGGAGCAATTGGCTGCCACAGAATCTCAAATTATAGCAGCGTATGAAAAGAAAGATGCATATGAGTTATCAGAAAGTGAAACAGAAAATAGCCTAGCAAATCAAAAAGAACAAGATTTATATGAATATAGTTCAGCATCTGCTATCTATGAAAATAGCATAGATATTATCAACAATACCTTAAGTAATGCACAGGATAAAGTAAATGGCATCAAAGAGGAAATGGCACAAATCGAAAGCATCCAAACGGCTAACGAAGTAGTAGCAAGTGCAAGTGGATATATTATGTCAGTGGTAGAAGCGGGGACGAGTTTAAAGGAAGATAATATTGCAGTATCGATAGCAGATGAGAAAACCGTAGAGGTTCTTGTAAGTATTCCTCAGGAGGATATCAGCGATATTGAAGTAGGAATGGAAACTATATTAGTATTTGACGCCTATGAGGATGTTGCCATAGATTCTTTTGTAAAAAGTATCAATATTGTCCCAGCAAGTGGAATGCAGTCAACGGTTAACTATACCGTAACGATTAGCTGTGATTTGTCAGACTACGAAGGTGTAGTGATTTATCAATCGATGACAGCCGATGTAACTTTTGTAGAAAAAAATCAAAAAGATGTTCTTTATATATCCAATAAATGTGTCATGACAGAAGATGGTATTGAGTATGTTTTGGTAAGAAATGATGATGGAAGCATAGGAAAATTCGAAGTAATCACTGGATTCTCTGACGGATTCGATGTAGAAATCGTGGAAGGTTTAGAAGAGGGCGACATAGTACTGATGGAAAGTGCGGTGATGACAAGTGCAAATTAGTGAAATTATTCGATTAGTTTTTCTAAATATATTACAAAATAAATTCAAAGTTTTCTTGACTTCTCTAGGCATTATTGTAGGAACGGCAACGATTGTTATGGTTATGGCTATTGGAGCAGGAGGAACAAAGGATGTTGAAGAGCAATTTAAAACACTGAACGCAGGAACCATTACCGTAACCGCAAGCAGTCAATCCATGATGGATATGATGGGTATGATGGGGGGCGGAATGCCTGAGATGAGCGGAATGCCTGATATGGCTGGAGGTGGAGAGAGATCCAGTGGCGGATCCATGTCAGCTAGCGGCAGTTCCGGAGGCGGTATGTCCTCTGGAGGTGGAAAATCTGGTGCAACTGCGTTATCCGGAATGGAGACTTCGCAAATTACAGAGGAACAATTAGAGGATATTTTGTTCTTTGTGCCAGATATTGTGACAGGTGCTATTAGCGCTACTGCAGATATGGATGTCTATGGTGGAGAATTAGAAGAAGCTTTGAATTATCAAATCGTAGGAACAGAAGAGAGCTATGCACAGATTTCTAATTTGACGCTATCGATAGGAACCTTTATTACAGAAGATGAAGTGGAAAATACAACAAGAAGTGTAGTGCTAGGTTATAATGTGGCTTTGGAAATTTTTGGTTCTATCTATGATGCTTATGACAGCATGATAGAAATTGATGGAAGAGAATACGTAGTAAATGGAGTATTAAATCAGATCGGTACCGTGGTTTCAGGAATCAATCCAGATGATTCCGTCTTTATGCCATATAGTACAGCAGAAAAGTATATTTTTGAGAGAGATTTTACCCCGCAATTATCCATTTTAGCAGCAGATGTAGAAGCAGTAGAAGCAGTTATGGCAAATATTGAGTTGGTATTAACCGATGGTAATAGCGGTGCAGTTTATAGTATTACAGATGCAGGAGCTACTATGGATGCAGCAATGGAATCTGCAAATACACTATCCTTACTCTTGTTAGCAGTGGCAGTAATTGTATTTATTGTTGGCGGAATTGGAATTATGAATGTACTTTTTGTGTCTGTAAAAGAAAGAACCAAAGAAATTGGTGTTTTGAAAGCACTAGGGACAAAGAAATTTGATATTTTACAAATGTTTTTAATGGAAGCATCTATGATTGGATTCTTAGGTGGAGTTATAGGCGTAGCCGTTAGTTATGGGTTAATTCCTCTTATGGAATATACAGAGATTACGGTGGTATACACTTCATCAGCTGTAGTTTTAGCTCTGGGTTTTGCCATGATTACAGGTACTGTATTTGGACTATATCCGGCTTGGAAAGCATCCAATTTATTACCAATTGCAGCATTGAATAATGAATGAAATCTCAGAATCTTTACAACAAAATTCAAAAGCAAAGTATTCACAAAATGCGCTTTCGCTCGGTTTCAACGTAGCTGTACCTAAGCGGCTAGAGAACAGCCACTAAGTACAGACGTTTCCACACGATTTGTGCATACTTTGCTTTAGAATTTCAGAAACAGATTCATGATAAAAAAGTGGGGCCAGAGTCCACCAAGGAAAATCTAGAGCCCTAAAAGTAAGGGCTCAAGATTCCGAGAGTATATAGGAATAGAAAAGAGGAAATTATGAAAAAGAAGGTAGCAATTCTAGTATTAGCAATGAGTAGTGTATTTATGTTTGCATGTGGAAGTGAAGCAAGTTCTGCGGAAGATGGAATGACAGGCGAAGCTTCTGTACAGGAAGAAATGGGCACTGCAGAGGTTTCTAACAACACAACTCAAGTGATAGGACAAATTACTTCTATTATTGGAAATGAAGTTAGTATTCTGGTGGCAGAATCTTCAGGAGAAGGATTTGCTGGTGGAATGATGCAAGGCGAAGGTGGCGAAAGACCAGAAGGAATGATGCAAGGCGAAGGCGGTGAGATGCCAGAAGGAATGGAAATGCCAGAAGGAATGACGAGTGGCGAAGGTGGCGAAAGACCAGAAGGAATGACGAATGGCGAAGGTAGCGAAAGACCAGAAGGAATGACAAGAGGTGAAGGCGGTGAGATGCCGGAAGGAATGGAAATGCCAGAGGGAATGTCGGGAGGAATGCCGGAAGGAAGCACCACAATCATAGAAAATATAGTACTTACAGAAGAAGAGGAAAGTTATATGATTCCTGTCAATACACCAGTCACTAGTATGGGAATGGAGACTACATTTTCACAGCTACAAGAGGAACAGTATATTACCATTGTATTGGATGAGAATGGTGAGATTGTGTCCATCAATGTCTTAGGATAAATAAAGTAATTTCTGGCAGTATGTAAGAGTTCACCGATTGAAAGAGTGGGACAGAGTTACCTAAGGAAAACCGCAAAAAAAGGATTTGGACTGGGAATTGCGGTAGCAAAAGTATGATAGAATATACTAGAGGAAATGGAGAACTACGCAAAACAGAAAAAGCCAAATTTTAGCGGTAGTTTTACGTAAGAAGAAGCAAAAAAAATCTGAGAAAAGCTACGCAAAAAGAAGAAAAATGAAAAGTTGCGGTAAATGGAGATAATAGCAGCGAAAAGCATGGCTTAGAAAACTACGCAAAAATGAAAAAAAGTAAAAGTTGCGGTAAATGGAGATAATAGCAGCAAAAAGCATGGCTTAGAAAACTACGCAAAAATGAAAAAAAGTAAAAGTTGCGGTAAAGTGTAAATAGGAGGTGTTAGTCCATGATTCGTATGAATCAAATTGTAAAGTCTTATAAAACAGGTGGGGAAGAGCTTACCGTATTAAAGTCAATCGATGTTTCTATTGAACAAGGGGAATTTGTAGCTATACTTGGACCATCAGGATCTGGTAAATCAACCTTGATGAATATTATTGGATGTATGGACGAATGGGATAGCGGTGAATACTTTATTGATGAAATTCCAGTTCATAAGAAACGAGGAGAAGGTTTAACCAAGATTCGAAATGACAAAATAGGATTTATTTTTCAAAAGTATCAATTAATTCCAACCTATACAGCCATACAAAATATTATTATGCCTTTAATTGCAAGAGGCATTTCTCATAAGAAAGCGGTGGAAATGTCTATGGATACCCTAGAACTTCTAGGTTTAAAGGAGAGAATGTATCATAGACCAAGTGAGTTATCAGGAGGGCAACAACAAAGGGTAGCAGTAGCTAGAGCCTTAGTAGGAAAGCCAGCAATCTTATTAGCAGATGAGCCCACAGGTGCCCTAGATTCCAAAACAGGGGAAGAAGTAATGGAATTGTTTGAGAAATTACATGGGATGGGGAATACTATCATAATGATCACACATGATGAGAAAATTGCAAAGAGAGCAGAAAGAACCATTCGAATTGTAGATGGAAATATTGTAGCATAGAAAGCTAATTCAATTTAAGATAAGAAAAAGAGAAAGGTATGTTTGGAATATAACATGTCTTTCTCTTTTTGTTGTGCAACGTTATAATAAACCACCTGCTATGCAGGTGTGTTCCGAATGATCAAATGACATTGAATGAATATATAGACCCTTTTAAGGGCAAGCCTGAGAAAGAAGTGGGGTTGGAAGAACCATCAGGCGCCCCGGGCACAAGCAGCGAAAAAATACTTGACAATATCAACCCTCGATGTTATCGTGAAGTTAGATAATATCAACCCTCGATAATAGGAGGATAAGGATTGAAAATGGGTAATAAAAGGATTGAAATTGTTAGTGAAAGTATGTTTTATACTTTGATGGCTTTTAGGCGTGGAGAATGTAGCGGTTCTGAAATTGCAAACATAGTGGAAACACAGACAGAGGGGCGAGTAAAACTCGGTCCTGCCACTCTTTATACAATTTTAGGGCGATTTGAAGAAGAAAAAGTCATAGTCGAAACTCGTACTGAGGGTAGAAAAAGATTTTATCTTCTTACTGAAAAAGGACACACAATGTATAAAGAAGAATTGGCAAGACTTAAAAAATGTGTTTTTGATGCTGATATGTGTGAGGTGAAATAAGATGAAATATTGTTATAAAAGACCAAAATTTGATTGTTATGATGCAGTTGCTATGGAATGTTGGCTTTCTGATTTAGCAAAGCAAGGCTTACACTTTGTAGGCACTAAGTTGGCATATTTTCGCTTTGAAAAGAAGGAACCCACAAATACTAAATACCGAGTAGAGCCAATGACCAACGAAAACACTACACCATCTGAAGAAATGCTCGCAGCTTACAAGGAAGCCGGATGGGAGTTTGTCTCCCATCACAGCAGATTGTTTTTTATATGGAAAGCAACAAGGGAAGAGGCAACAGAGCTACATTCCGACCCCATCGTACAAAGTGAGAGCTATCGTAGATTATGTAAAAAGCTTACAGGGCAAGCGATAGGAACGGGATTAGCCGTTTTAGCTATCTTAGCAATGTTCCTTGGAGGTTTTATAGTTTCGGATAGACCTGTTTCACTGTTCTTAGCAAGTCCTTTATACTTAGGTTTGTTGACATCTCAAATTTTTATGGTTACACAGGTAGTGCAGCAGGCAAAAGGAGCTTATAAAATCAGAAAAATGCTTGCTGACGGCTTTTCATTGGAACATAAAAAAGAGTATCATAAACAATATCTGTGGTACAGAATCTTCACGGTTACATCGCTGTCACTTTCCGTTATGATCGTAATTACAAGTATGATTACTTTGACAAGCGATTGGAGAAAAAACATAGTGGATATGAAAGAAAACTTGCCTTATATACCACTTGATCTCATTGAGCAGAGCGAAGATTTCGTATGGGATGCTCCATTTTATTTTAATCAGGATGGTATTGATTATACAAATTATGCAGATTTTTTGTGGACTTTTTTTGTCCCAGAGCATTATGACATCTATCAATCTGGAGGTGACCAAAACCATAAATGGCCAGACGGAAGCGGATACTATTCACCAAGTGCAAGTACAGAGTATTATCGTTTAAGTATACCGATGTTTGCACCACTTCTATTGGATGAACTTATGGATATTCATTTAGAGGAAGATTACCAGCAATATGTGATTACAGAGTATGACAGCTTTGAGCGTACTGTCATTGCTGAAGATGGGTATATGAAACATCTCTTTGTATTAGAGGATAATGAAGTATTTTATCTTAGATACCATGGCTATGCTAATTTAAGCGAAAGATTAGATCTTCTGGCTGAAGTTATAAGTACAGAGTAAAGTATGTGCTGTAAGTTTTTTGCGATTTTTGGTATTGCAAGGATAAAATGTGCGATAACTATTATGAATGGGATTCGAAACCTAAAACTTGACAATGGTGTAGTTTGAAGATACTGTTTCTATAGATGATAGGTTTCAAAAATATCTACAAATAGGTGGGATGCCAATCCTTAAACAATTTAATTTTAATATAAGCCAAATCAATGAAACGTTAGATGGTATTTATTCAACCGTTATTCTAAGAGATGTGATAGAAAGAAATGATAAAGCAGATGGGCATATACTTGAAAATATTGTGTTTTTGGAACTTTTACGACGAGGTTACAGAGCATATATAGGAAAAGTGGGTGATACAGAAATCGATTTTATTGCTGAAAAACCTAATGAGAAAAAATATATTCAGGTTACAGAAAGTATGCTAGCTGAATCTGCAAGAAACAGGGGATTGCGTCCGCTTAAACTTATTAATGACAATTATGAAAAAATTGTTATTTCAATGGATAGGAATTATATAGCAGATGAGAAGGTATCAAACTAATTAATGTTATCGATTTTCTGCTGAATTAATTAGAACTAAATACTCTCTTAGAATCCCAAGATTCTAAGAGAGTATTTCTGCCAGATTAGGTTGTTTATTGGAAGTGTAAGGGGATATAATACAATGTAGATCCTACTATTTGATACGACTCATCAATAAAAGAAAATTCTTGCGTTAGTAACAATAGCCTACCATCTGCTAGAAAGTAGGGTCTAGCACCATCAATAGTGCCTTCAATTTTATCAGAGACTAGAAAATTCTGAGTAGCATTTCCAAGATGTTTTTGCACACCGTAGCTAATGTTATAGCTTATAAAGTACCCATCTCTATCCTTGGAAACTGCACCATAGTACACACCTGATGGCATATTGGTTATATTTTGAGCTTGCATACTTAAATCTTTTCCAGATATTTTAAAAATATCTGTATTTTTGTTTTCCGAACCCCAGGTCAAAATAGCATAAGCATTTCCTTCTAAATCCCTTCCTAAGGCATCTATGAGTTTATAGGTTCCTTCTTCATCTGAAATATTACCTATATAATTCCCTTCATGATCAAATACTTGTAATAAAATGCCGTCTAAAATGGCTGTTCTTACATAGATATAGCCATCCGCATCTACTGTAATTGCCCATACGCTAGAGTATTCATCCGCATGTTGTATAAATTCAGTTTCGAAAAGTAAAACACCTAAAGGTGATATTTTAAGTAATTTTAAAGAAGTAGTTGCATTCAGTTGATGCTCGTTTACAACCACATAGACATTTCCACTTAAATCTGTAGTGATTACCGTTGGAATAGCACCAGCTGAGAAATCATGATAGAAGTTAAGGACTTCACTACCCCCGACCTCCATACAGAAAATACCTTGATCCATACTTGTTTCAGAATGGGTCATATATAATAAATTCTCATAATTTGCAAGGTAGGAGATGCCATTTCCTTCTGGGTATTCAAATTCTTGAGAATCCATATTAAGAGCCACCATTAATGAACTAGACTCTTCTGTTGGTAGGTTTGTATCTTGCATGGAAATACTGCTGATTTCTTCTACTTGTTCAACATTGTTTTCACAGCCTACAAGTGATAACAGAAATAACAAAATGATACCTAGTATATATTTCTTTTTCATTTAAAACCTCCCTAATATTGTTCCTTTATGTACAAGTCAGCTCTATTTTTGATGGTGTTCATTACATCTTCAACAGTCTTATCGCCTTGGAAATATGCATCCGACTCCTCAAAGATGATATGTATCAATTCTAAATTGGTAAAGGAACTACTACTTACATTGTTAATTAGTTTTTTGAGATCAACACCATCTGCTGGTGTGATTTGATAAATGTATTCAGGTGTTTCTCCTTCGAATAAAACTTGGGCTTTTACAATTGGATTTCCTTCAGGATCATAGGAAATGCTACTCGCCTCTTCAAGTTGTTCTTCTAATACAATATTTAATACAGGATATCCCGTGCTTAGATTGCTTTGATATTCAGAGGATAAAATGCCATCTAAAACTTGATATACACCATCTAAATTCTCACATTGGCTATTAACACTAAATGCCTGATCTAGTGGTGCGCATACAAGGGCACTTCCAGATTCGGTAGGGTATCCCATAAAATCAATAGAATTGTCGCCGAAAATAGCATTTGTGGTAGTAACATCAAAAACACTTGACATAATAAGCGGATACATTAAGATATTTCCTTGTTGATACATGTTTCGAATGGAAATACTATCATCAAACTCTAATGAGTTTGGGAATTCATTGCAAAATACTAAAAGTTTTTGAAAGCTCTCGGAATCAAAAGCGGTACTCTGTGTTTCCCAATCAATAAAGGAATCAAGTGAGGCACCTAGCATATATGCTAGAACATCTTGCTTTGTTTCTCCCATAAAAAGCACCATATTGTCATCACGTTGGTTGTAGTATTCGATAAGTGAATCTATGTTCCAAGTATCAATTTCTACTAAATTTTCTGATAGAAGAGCCATACAAGATATTTTATAATTGGCTACGAGCACCTTTAATTCATCGGATGTACGAAAGGAATTTATGATATTGTAGGCATAGGTATCTTGTGTAGAAGTAGTATAAATTTTACTATCTACATAAGCCCTCAAATCCAAAAAGACATCACTAGAAGTTAGGGTTTTGTCATAAAATTTTCCCCAACTTACAAGGTCAGGACCTCTGCCTCCTACCATATCAATCATCAGTTTTGTTTGTGAATCTTCTGAATAGTCAAAAAGTGTATAGACTACTTCATATTCATTTTGGCTCTCGTTAAAAGTAAGAATATACTCTGATAATAGGCTGTTTTCTTCGAATCCTGCTATTTCAATTTGGGTTCTTACCAGAGTTTCTTCTTTGCTACACCCAAAGAGTAAAGTAACTAGGATAATTGGGATAATTCTTTTGATTATTTTCATAGAATTTTACCTCTCTTCTTTATTATAAAATCAAGGAAATACACCTATAAATGTATAGGTGTATTTCCTTGATTTTTAATAGCCTATAAAGTGGGCATCGCAGTATCCATATGTAGAATGAGAAGGTCGATATACATTCATCCAACCAGAGCCCATTTGATTAGAAATATTAATGTTATTAACATATACGGTGTCAGCTTTATACATTAAACCTAATATTGTTCCTGTGTGCGGTGCAGATCGCAATCTAACACCATCAGCATTTACAGTAGCTGAAACTGTAAATGTTCCACTCGATTAATACATTAAGTATAATCGATTTTGGGTAAAATACAATGTCTTTTGCATATCATGTTATTTTATGGCACAAGTTGTATCTATAATTTTTTCAAGAATTACGTTGCATTGCAGTAAGTTTTCATTTATTTCTAAATAATGTATAGCACCATGATATTTCTCTATGATTTCTCTTACATTGATAAGACCGAGTCCATGATTTAGTTTATTAGTTTTTGTGGTGGTAAAATCCTTGTTTAATAGATAAGATCCTTTTTTTATAGTGTTTGCTATAGTAATGATAAGATTCTTTTCATTGCAAATAAGAGAGAAAGAAATACT
>CAYJHO010000047.1:8808-16047 GCA_964369945.1 uncultured Lachnospiraceae bacterium | reverse complement strand
AATTACTACAGGTTATGGAAATGGGGCTAAGTATACTTTTGCCTACACTTCTTCAAAGGAAAAATCACTGTTTTTATTAGCAAAGGATATGCTTACTCACGCTAAAGGCTTTGTTTCATTGTATGATGAATTAAAAATTCCATTCGATAAATCTTATAGAGATTTAATAAGTAAATCGCTACTTCCAGAGTCAAAAAAAACATCTACACTTGGAAGGAAGATTCTTGATAAAATTGAGCATTTGATAGACGGTAAAGTAATTGTAGAAAATGATACTTTTTATACAATGAAATCTAATGGGAGAAAAGTGAAGTTCTCTTTGGAAGCTGAAGGGGTTAAAAAAATAGCAACTTTGTGGCAGTTTATTATGAATGGAAGCATTTCAAAAGGTAGTGTGCTTTTCTGGGATGAACCTGAAGCAAATATTAACCCCAAATTATTGAAAGATCTAGCAGAAATATTACTCGAGCTTTCCCAAAATGGTGTGCAAATTTTTATCGCCTCTCATAATTATGTACTTGCAAAATATATTGAAGTGTTAATGAAAGATTGTGATAAAGTGTTTTTTCACTCATTGTATAAAACAGAAAACGATGGTGTTCAATGTGAAAGTAATAGAAACTTTAGAGATTTAGAACATAATTCGATAATTTCTTCTTTAGATGTTCTCATTGAGAAAGTTTTCGATTTAGATTTGGGGGACTAATATGAGCAGAATATTTATAGAAGAAAATAATATTTATCAAATTGATTTTTCTAGAGCTCTATGGGCAACAGATAAGCTAAATGAAATATACGATAATGCTAAAACTATTTTATCTGACGTTGATTTTGTCGCTGAAACAGAAGAAGATATTTTGTTCGTTGAATATAAAAATTCTAGTGTTGCTAATGCGGCAAAACCAGAAGCTTTTCAACCTAAAGAAGAAAAGTCAATCAATAAGGTTGTTAGAAAATTTTATGATAGCTCAATTTATATTAATTCCGTGTTAGTTAATAAATCAAAGGTATATGTTTATATTCTTGAAACACCAAAAGCAGACAGTTTCCTTAGGGGGGCGGTGAGAAGTAAATTAAAAACAAAACTACCATTTATGCTACAAGTTCAAAATGATTTTCAAAACAAACTAATTGATGATGTTAAGGTGGTTTCTATTTCGGAATGGAACGCAAAGTATCCACAATTTCCATTAACTAAAATTTAGAGGCATAATCTTTCCATAAAGTTTAATAAAACCCTTGAAAATAGAGTTTTCAAGGGTATATAAAATAAAATATAGATTGATTCTTATATTATATTATATTATATTATATTATATTTATTATTTTTTTGTATTAAAACAAGTAGGTAGTTGTCATTCTTCTTGTTGATAAGAAAAGAAGCTGCTATTTCATAGTCATAGAGTCCGATTAATTTGTCTACATAGTTCTTGTTTTGTGTATGCATAATAATAGTGCCGTCTTCTTTTAACCATTCTTTAGATTTTGAAAAGAAAGCTTTATATAGAAAACGTATTTCTTCTTCGCTAACGTGATTCGTTGCAAAAGGCATATTTGTAAAGATTTCATCAAACTGATATTCGTGGCTGAAATCGATACAACTTTTGTTCACAAAATGAATTACTTGGTTAGCCGCTTCCATATTAATTCTAGCTTTTTCAATTGCTTCTGTAAAACTATCAATTCCGTAAGAGGTATTCCCTTTGATTACTTTTTGTCGTTCAATCAGCATAGTACCTACTCCACAAAATGGATCTAGTGTTCTAGAATCAGGTTTCATGTATTCCTTTGCTAGTTGTACAAATAGAGCAGCATCAACTGGTTTAATGCTAGTAGCAATGTGCTCTTTTCGATAGTTAAAGCGCTTGTCAAACAGGGTGAATAGTTTTAATAGTACATTGAAGTGTCCTGTTTTGTTCTCAATTAATCGTAATTCAATTTCATAATTAGAAGTAGAGTTAATTAAATTTCTTTTGGATAGGTGCTCTAATTCATATGAAAGTTTCTTTGCAAAGGAACTACGCTCTGCTAATGGCATTTTACTTTTTACTTCTATCCTAAAATAGAACGGTGCAGGTTCCTTGTGGATATCAGTAAGAAAAGTCATAAGTTTGGATTGTAAAATGTCTTTTGCCGCTTGTTCTGGATTCATAGAACAGGCTGTAAATCCAGGAATGATAAATAGTAGTTCATGATAACAGCGAATATCTAGAAGTTCTGCAATCTGATCTGTTTTCACACGAACGCCAGCTCTCATTAACAGCTTGTTTTCTGAAGGAATTTCTCGTTCTAAAACAGCTAAGTTTTCTTTGTTGCCAAGTAGGATACAGTCAAATTCCTTGTGGAAACCTGCAAAGTTGTGCATGTCCATGCCATCTTCTAAAATAATTAGTTGGGAGAGGCTGCGCATTTCTTCTTCAAGGTGTTTCTTGGTTTCTACTGTGAGAGGAAGCTTTGATAATTCTTCTAATTTGTTTCGTATCTGGTTGATGAATGGGCTGCAATCATAGTTCTTTAAGGCTACTAAGTAAGAACTTTTAACAAAAAGTTGGTTTTCTCTAAGATAAGCGTCAAAAAGTGGTTTGGCAAAAGAGGGAAGACTTAATTCTCCCATCAATAGTGCAGCATTCTTTCTTGTCTTAGCATCCTCATTCGTGAGGCAGTCTAGAACTAGTTCTGGGTTTTCTTGTATAGCAGCAAGAATGGTTCTAGCATGTTTTGGCTCCTTGTAGAGTTGGCGTAGTTGGCTTAGGCTATTTCTTAGATTTTCATTTTCTTTTAGTTGTTTAATGATGGTATTAGGCATAAAATTCACTTTCGTTATTGTTGTTTTCTCAGCTCTCTGATTTCGTAGATTTCACGTTCAATTAACTGGATATAGGCGGCTTTTCCGTCTTTGATTTTCTTTGCTTCGTATAAAAATTGATAAGCTTCTTCTAATAATCCTAGTTCTTTTGCTAGGGATCCATTGATCATACAAAGTGTTTGCGTGTTGTTTGGTGTAGTTTCAATATTGGTATAAAATTCCTTATAGTAGTAATAGGCCTTCTCAGTTGCATGATGATACATGGTTTCGTCCTCTACCTGTTGATATAGGTAGCTAAGATTACGCCATAGTTTGGCGAGGATTTGTTCATTGTCCTTGTAAGCTGCACTGCATAAAATAGCAAGATAGTAGGAAGCAAAGACGGTGTTGATCGATTCAATCTTAGAAAAATCAAGTGTAAAGTCGTTTTTCAGTGTAGTAAGTTGGCTAGGAAGTTCGTCTCGAACTCTAGTATGTGCATTCCAATGACTGATTAAACCACTAAAGAGGCAATTAGGGCAAGTAAGTACATCATGCCATTCTGGTGTGAAATTAAAATATTCACGATGTAAGTCACATCCTAGTTGATTTTTCTGGCGAAGGAGAGAAAATCTTTGTTCTGTCCCTGTGATTTTACTATGACAATGTGGGCAAGTCATTTCTACTGGAATCAGATATTGATCATGAGTATCTGGATATGGAACATCATAATCTTTGTGTTTTGCTGGGAAAATGGCATTAATCGATTCTGTTCTAAAGATATTCGTGTTGGATATTGGAACATAATTCTTAGTATGGAGATCTGCCATTAATTCAAAAACAATGCTGGCATTATTTTTGCAAAAATGATCAAAGGATTCTTTGTCAACACTAGCAATTATTGATTCTGATAAACTAAGTACAGTATGGTTTGGTGTTTGATTCAATAAGAAGTAGTCTTCTCCGAAATAGTCACCCTCTGATTTTGTAAAGATAGGAGGAGTGCTGGGGCTTTGTATAGCCGCAACCTGTCCCGAAAGGACGAAGTATAGTTTGGCAACTCCGCGTTGTAGGGGTGTATATATGATTTCCCCTTTCTTATAGTGATTGATGTCTTTAATAGCTACTAAATTCTTGAAATGAATCATAGAAACCTCCTTTTCTGTAAAATAATCTCTCGGAATCTAGAGCCTTGATTTTAGGGCTCTAGATTTTCCTTATATAGTCTTATTGTATTATACTATATAACATTAAGCAATAAAATATAAGAAAATAATGAAAGTACTTGCAAAGACTAATATTTAATGCATAATTCATTTGATAATTAAATACTGAATATTAACATAAGAGTTTGCGAGAGCAAACTCTTATTTGTTAGTATCTTTACGTTGAGAGGAGTCGTATGTCAAAAACGAAAAGTTATGAAAGTATTGCAGAAGAGTACTTGCAGCCGATAGTAGAAGCGAACGGAGTAAGCATTTATGATGTAGAATATGTAAGAGAAGGATCTACATGGTATTTGCGAATTTATATTGATAAAGAGGATGGAGTAAACATTATTGATTGTGAAAATGATAGTAGAGCATATTCAGAAGTCATAGATACAGAGGATTTTATTCCAGATGCTTATATATTAGAAGTAAGTAGTCCAGGGCTTGGTCGTACCTTGAAAAAAGATAGACATTTCCAGAATAGCTTGGGAGAGGAAGTTGAGGTGAAAACCTACAAACCAATCGATAAGCAAAAGGAGTTTACAGGGGTACTAGTAAGCTTTGACGATCAAACGATTACAATAGATAGTAATGGTCATGAGATGAACTTTGTTAGAAAAGAAGTAGCTCTCATTAGACTTGCATTAAATTTTTAGTAAAGGATTACAGATAAGAAGGAAAGAGGTCAGAGATGAACAAAGAATTATTAGAAGCGTTGGATATTCTAGAGAAGGAAAAAGCGATTAGCAAAGAAATTATGTTTGAGACAATTGAAAATTCCCTAGTGGCAGCTTGTAAAAATCACTTTGGTAAAGTTGATAATATTAAGGTAGAGGTAAATCGTGAAACAGGAGATTTCCTATGTTATGCAGAAAAAGAGATTGTAGAGTTTGAGGAAGATATTGAAGATGAAACACTACAAATTAATTTAGAAGCAGCAAAGGCTTTATCAAAAAAAGCAAAGTTAGGTGAAATCTTAAATGTAGAAATCAAATCTAGAGAATTTGGAAGAATTGCAACGCAACATGCTAAGAATGTAATCCTACAAAAGATTCGTGAAGAAGAAAGAAGTGTGATTTACAATCAATACTTTGAAATGGAAAAGGATGTTGTAACAGGTATTGTACAACGACAAGTTGGTAAAAATATTAGCATTAACCTAGGAAAAGCAGATGCTCTTTTAATGGAGAGTGAGCAAGTAAAAGGTGAAGTGTTAAACCCTACAGACCGTGTTAAAGTATATATTTTAGAAGTAAAGAATGCAACAAAAGGACCTAGAATTAGCGTAAGTAGAACACATCCTGAACTTGTAAAGAGATTGTTCGAAGCAGAAGTGACTGAGATCAGTGATGGTACAGTAGAAATTATGAGCATTGCTCGTGAGGCTGGAAGCAGAACTAAGATGGCAGTACGTACCAATGATGAGAATGTAGATGCAGTAGGATCTTGTGTTGGTATGAACGGGGTTCGAGTAAATAATATCGTAGAAGAGTTAAAAGGCGAGAAAATTGATATTGTACCATGGGATGAAAATCCTGGTAACTTTATTCAAAATGCACTTGCACCTTCTAAGGTAGTTGCAGTATTTGCAGATCCTGATGAAAGAACAGCAAAAGTAGTAGTACCTGATTATCAATTATCTTTAGCGATTGGTAAAGAAGGACAAAATGCTAGATTAGCAGCTAGATTAACAGGCTACAAAATAGATATCAAGAGTGAAAGTCAAGCCAAAGATGTTTACGGATTCCGTTATGAAGATTACTTCGACGAAGACAGTGAGTATGAGGAGTTAGAAAAATTCGATGAGTTTGAAGAGCAATAAGAAAATCCCAATGAGACAATGTATCGGTTGTGGTGAGATGAAGGTGAAAAAGGAAATGTTACGAGTGGTGAAAACCGAAGAACAAGAATTTTCACTCGATACGACAGGGAAGAAAAACGGTAGAGGCGCATATATGTGCAAGGATGTAGTTTGTCTACATAAGGCAGTGAAAAGTAAAGGATTAGAACGCTCTTTTAAAATGTCAATTGGAAAAGAGGTCTATGAGATGCTAGAAAAGGAGTTTGAGCAAATTGAAGCAAGGCAAAGTTGAATCACTCATTGGTTTATCCCAGAGATCGGGAAACCTAGTAAGCGGTGAATTTTCTACAGAAAAAGCTGTTAAGGCAGGGAAAGCATATTTGGTGATTGTTGCAGAGGATTCCTCGAACAATACAAAGAAACTATTCCAAGATAAGTGTAGTTATTACAAGATTCCTTATGTAGAATATGGGACAAAGGCCATTTTAGGGCAAGCACTAGGGAAAGAACTTAGGGCATCTGTAGCAGTGTTGGAAAAAGGATTTGCAAATAGCATATTGAATTATTTAAGTGAATCGAAGCAATAACGGAGGTAAATAGATTGGCAAAAATTAAGGTATATGAACTTTCTAAAGAAATAAATGTTCCGAACAAAGACATCATTGAATATCTACAATCTCAAGGAGTCGAAGGAAAAGTGGCTCAAAGTGCGGTAGAAGAAGATGTGGCTAAAAAGGTTAGAGGAAAATTTTCTAATCATGCAAGTTCTGCTATCGATGCAGAGAATGACGATCATTCTAAGAAAAAGAAAAGAATTGTTATAGTTGGGAATCCCCAAAATAGCAAGACAGGAATGAAGAGACCAGAGAAAAAGGCAGAAGAACCAGAAGTTGTAAAAGAGGTAGCTAAAACAATGGTGAAACAAGAAGTAAAAGAAGTACAAAAGCCTGAAGTACAGTCTCAAGTCGAAGTAAAACAAGTGAAAGAGGATAAAGCAATCGAAGCAGTGGAAAAGAAAGAAGAAATAAAGAATACACAAAATGTGACTGAGAAGAAGGAATTTGAGAGACGTCAGCCACAAGGAAACGATAATAGAAATAATAATAGAAACCATAACAATGAAAACAGAAGTTATGGAAACCGCCAAGATGGAAACCGTACCTATAACAATGGCGAGAATAGAAGCTATGGAAACCGTCAAGACGGAAACCGTACCTATAACAATGGCGAAAACAGAAGCTACGGAAATCGCCAAGACGGAAACCGCCAGGACGGACGTCCTTATAATAATAACAATGGCGAAAACAGAAGCTATGGAAACCGCCAGGACGGACGTCCATATAATAACAACAATGGCGAAAACAGAAGTTATGGAAATCGCCAAGATGGAACACGTCCATATAATAACAACAATGGCGAAAACAGAAGTTATGGAAATCGCC
>CAYJHO010000047.1:0-8708 GCA_964369945.1 uncultured Lachnospiraceae bacterium | reverse complement strand
TATGGAAATCGCCAAGATGGAACACGTCCATATAATAACAACAATGGCGAAAACAGATCATATGGAAATCGCAATGATGGAGGCCAACGCAAATTTGATAATCGTGGCGGCATGAATAACCGCGGCGGTGGAATGTTTGATAAAGACAAAGATGCAGATGCAAAGCCAAGATTTGGTCAAGGAAGTAGAAAACCTGCTCCAGCAAAAACTGGAGGCTTTGAAGCAGGTGCTGCAAAAGATGTTGAGAAAAAGCGTGATGAAGAAAAACGTCGTATTAGTCAAGAAAAAGATAAAAGAAACAAAAAAGACTATATGTTCGAAGATAAAAGCACAAGTACCATCAAAAATGGTAAGAATAAAGCTGGTAAGTTTATCAAACCAGAGAAAAAAATTGAGCAAGTAGAAGAACAAATCAAGGTGGTTCAAATTGCTGAATTAGTTACCATCAAAGATTTAGCAGATAAAATGAAAAAGCAACCATCTGCAATTATTAAGAAGTTATTCCTTCAAGGCAAAATAGTTACAGTAAATCACGAAGTGACTTATGAAGAAGCTGAAGAAATTGCAATGGAATATGATATCCTTTGCGAAAAAGAAGTCAAGGTAGATGTAATTGAAGAACTTCTAAAAGAAGAAGCAGAAATGGAAGAAAACCTAGAAAGACGCCCACCAGTTATCTGTGTTATGGGTCACGTTGATCATGGTAAGACTTCATTACTTGATGCTATTCGTAAAACAAATGTAATCGATAGAGAAGCTGGTGGTATCACACAACATATTGGTGCATACACAGTTACTGCAAGCAATGGAGAGAAAATCACATTCCTAGATACACCAGGACATGAGGCTTTTACTTCTATGCGTATGAGAGGGGCAAATGCTACCGATATTGCTATCCTTGTAGTTGCAGCAGATGATGGAGTAATGCCACAAACAATTGAAGCGATCAATCATGCAAAAGCAGCAGGAATTGAAATTATTGTAGCAGTGAACAAAATTGATAAGCCAGCAGCAGATATTAATAGAGTAAAACAAGAATTAACAGAGTATGAATTAATTGCTGAAGATTGGGGCGGAAGTACTGTATTTTGTCCAGTATCTGCAAAACAAGGAGAAGGTATCGATGATTTATTAGATATGATTCAATTGACAGCAGATGTATTAGAGTTAAAGGCAAATTCCGATCGTCAAGCAAGAGGAGTTGTTATTGAAGCTCAACTTGATAAAGGAAGAGGACCAGTTGCAACTGTATTAGTTCAAAAAGGAACTCTTAACGTAGGTGATTTCATTTCTTGCGGATCAGCGTATGGTAAAGTTCGTGCTATGATTGATGATAAAGGAAGAAGAGTGAAGACGGCAACACCATCTACACCGGTAGAAATCCTTGGTCTTTCTGATGTACCACAAGCTGGAGAAGTATTCTTAGCTCACGAAAGTGATAAGACAGCGAAAAACTACGCTGATACTTATATGTCACAATTTAAAGAGAAGATGCTAGAAGAGACCAAAAAGCGTATGTCTTTAGATGATTTATTTGGTCAAATCAAAGCAGGAAACTTAAAAGAATTAAATATTATCGTAAAAGCCGATGTACAAGGTTCTGTGGAAGCAGTAAAACAATCTCTTGGAAAATTAAGCAACGAAGAAGTTGTTGTTAAATGTATCCATGGAGGCGTTGGTCTTGTAAATGAATCAGATGTTATCTTAGCATCTGCATCAAATGCGATTATTATTGGATTTAACACACGTCCTGATGCAACTGCAAAAGCAACTGCTGAGCGTGAAGGCGTAGAAATGAAAATTTATAAAGTTATTTATCAAGCAATCGAAGATGTACAAAGAGCTATGAAAGGTATGTTAGACCCTATTTTTGAAGAAAAAGTAATTGGTCATGCAGAAGTAAGACAAATTTTCCGTGCAAGTGCATTAGGAAATATTTCAGGTTCTTATGTATTAGATGGTACCTTCCAAAGAGGTTGTAAAGTACGTATTACAAGAGAAGGAAAGCAAATATTTGAAGGTGAATTAGCATCCCTAAAACGTTTCAAAGACGATGTGAAGGAAGTTAGATCTGGATATGAATGTGGACTTGTATTCGAAGGATTTGATCAAGTGCAAGAGTATGATATTGTAGAAGCTTATATTATGGTTGAAGTACCTCGCTAAGAATAGCGAAAAGCGTTGTATGCAAATGCCTACAGCGCTTTTCTTGCGAATAAAGGAACTCTCGGAATCTTTACAACAAAATTCAAAAGCTCTAGATTCCGAGAGTATATAATATATGAATGGAGGAAGAAATGAGAAAAAATAGCATAAAGAACACCAGAATAAATGGTGAAGTACAAAGAGAATTAGCAGAAATTATTCGAGGAGAAATGAAAGATCCTAGAATTTCTAGTATGACTACTATAGTAGCTGTGGAAGTAGCTCCTGACTTGAAAAACTGTAAAGTTTATATTAGTGTACTAGGAGATGAAGAAAGTCAAAAGAATACTCTAGCCGGCTTAAAAAGCGCAACAGGGTTTATTAAAACAAGACTAGCAAAAGGTCTAAATTTAAGAAATACTCCACATTTAACGTTCGTATTAGATCAATCTATTGAATATGGAGTTAAAATGTCAAAGAAAATTGATGAAGTGATATCACATGACAAAGGAGAGGACAGTGAAAATTGATATATTAAAGGAATGTAGCGGTGCAAAAGTCATTGGCATAACAGGGCATGTTAGGCCTGATGGTGATTGCACTGGATCAAGTATGGCATTGTATCTATATTTAAAACAACAATTACCAGAAGTAAACGTATATGTTTATTTAGAAGAAGAGGCAAAAAACTATACTCATATCCCTTGTATCGAAGAAATAGATTCTAGTTATCAAGAACAAGCAGAGTATGATTTGTTTTTTATACTAGACACTGTGCCAGAACGATGTGGAGAAGCGAAGAAACTTTACGATTTAGCAAAGAAAACGATCAATATTGATCATCATATTACAAATCCAGGAGATTGCTCCGATGTAAATGTGTTAGATGCAAGCATTGGGTCTACCGCAGAAATTATGTATCAATTGCTACCAAAAGAAGCTATTACTAGTGAGATAGCGAAAGCTATTTATATTGGTATGATTCATGATACAGGAGTATTTCAATATTCGAATACTCTACCGAGTACTTTGTGTGCAGCAGCAGATTTGATTTCTAAGGAAATTGATTTTCCAAACTTGATTCAAGAGAGTTTTTATGAAAGAAGCTATAAACAGTTACAAGTACTTAGTGAAGTAATCAATCAAAGCAAGCGCTACTTGGAAAATTCATGTATTGTGAGTGTATTATCTAGGGAGTATCGCTTAGCGCATGACTTACAGTCATCCGATTTTAGTGGTATGATTAATCAACTTAAAAATGTAACAGGAATTCATTGTGCAGTATTTATGTATGAGTTAGAACCAGATACGTATAAAGTCAGTTTAAGAACATCGGAAAAGGTAGATGCTACACAGATCGTAACATTATTTGGTGGCGGAGGTCATAAGAGAGCTGCTGGAGTTACCATGGATGGAAACGCAGAAACAATTACAAAATTAGTATTGGATGAAATAGCAAAACAACTATGAATGGAATTATAAATATATATAAAGAAGCAGGATTTACCTCCTTTGATGTAGTAGCTAAAATGAGAGGGATTCTAAAAGAACGAAAGATTGGACATACTGGAACTTTAGATCCAGATGCAGTAGGAGTGTTGCCTGTTTGTGTAGGTAATGCAACCAAGGTAGTAGATTTATTGACTGATTACAAAAAAGAATATATTGCAAGCCTACGTTTAGGAGTAGAAACAGATACTCAAGACATGACAGGTGAAATATTACAAAGAAGTGATATTATAGTAGACGAAGATAAAATCCGTGAAGTCATTGCAAGTTTTGTTGGTGATAATATGCAAATTCCTCCTATGTACTCTGCGCTAAAAGTAAATGGAAAGAAATTGTATGAATTAGCAAGAGAAGGAAAAGAAGTAGAACGTAAGGCAAGGGCAATTACCTTAGAAGAAATTGAAGTCCTAAGTGTGGATTGGCCGATCGTGCGTATGCGCGTACTGTGTTCGAAAGGGACCTATATTAGAACATTATGTCATGATATAGGTAGAAAACTAGGCTGTTTTGGTGCTATGGAACATTTACTTCGATCTAAGGTGGGAGATTTTACCTTAGAAAAGGCAATTACATTAAAGCAGTTAGAGGATTTAAGGGATGCAGGGGATTTGGAATCTGTGGTACTATTTCCAGATGAATTATTTTCACAATACCCTATAGGGAAAATCAAACCAGAATTTAAAAAGTTATTAGATAATGGTAATACGATATTTCCTCAAATGCTACAGCAAGAAGTTGACTTGCAAGAAGGTGGATATATGAGGGTTTATGGTGAAGGGATGTTCTATGGAATCTTTCAATATCATAAAGATGAAAATAAATTAAAGCCATGGAAAATGTTTTTTATGGAAGCAGCAAGGTATAAAGAAAAATGAAGATTATAACAGGAACAACAGATTTACATATGGCAGAAGCTTGTGCAATCGCGATCGGCAAATTCGATGGGATTCATCTAGGTCATATGCAAATTATTAACAGTTTATTAAAACAAAAAGAATTAGGTTTAAAAACCGTGATTTTTTCTTTTGATATTTCGCCGAATGCTCTTTTTGCAAAAGATGGAGAGCATTTTACCGATATTTATGCAAGAGAAGAAAAAATTAAATTATTTGAAGCGGTAGGAATTGACTATTTAATTGAATTTCCACTAAATATCACAAGTTCTAGAATGCCAGCAGAAGAGTTTGTTACAGAAATATTAATGAAACAATTGCAAGTGAAATATATTGTAGCAGGCATGGATGTTAAGTTTGGATACCAAGGACAAGGGAATGCAAACTTATTAAATGAGTTTCAAGCAAAGGGTGCTTTTGTAGTAGAACTACATGAGAAGATGAAGATGGAAGAGACAGGGGCAGAGATTAGTTCTACTGTGATACGCTCTTTTCTAAGAAAGGGACAATTAGCAAAAGCGAATGAGCTTTTGAATCGTACTTTTTCTTTGGTTGGAATTGTAGTGAAGGGAAATCAGCTTGGTGGTAGTGTATTTCAAATGCCAACTGCCAATGTGGTTTGGCCGAATCACAAAATCACTCTTCCTTTTGGTGTATACTATACGGTTGCTAAGGTGAAGGGACACTTGATTATGGGTCTAACCAATGTAGGTGTAAAACCAACGATTGAAGAGAATTCCGCAGTCTTAGCAGAAACCTATCTCTATCAATTTAATGATGATATTTATGGAGAAGAAGTAGAAGTGTTTTTTTATGAATTTAAAAGAGAAGAATGCAAGTTTGAGAATTTTGATGCCTTGAAAAAGCAGCTAATCCAAGATATGGAAGATGGGAAAAGATTTTGGTTTTATACCAGTTAAGTATTGACAGTGTATTAAGAAATTGTTATAATTGCCATGTTGGTTGTAATAAAATTGTAATATTTGTTACAAAATATGAATGAAAAGGAAACTACCATGGCAAGATTAAAATTACTTTTAGCAGGAATTACTGTAGTACTTATTGTACAAGGAAGTATCGCAACCGTAGAAGGTTCTACTTTATCTATGAAGGATGTTTCAAGCAATATTGGATTTGCTTCAGTAGTGAGTGAAGAAATAGACGAAAAATCATATATCGCTTTTGCGGTAAGTGGTGAAAATGATATATCAGGATATGAAACTTTAGGTGTTGTGCAAGTAGACGGAAGTTTAAATGTAAGAGCAGAAGCTTCTACTACAGCAAGCATTGTAGGAAAAATGATGGATAACTCCGCATGTGAAATTATTGGCGAAGAAGGCGATTTTTACCATATTATTTCAGGCGAAATCACAGGATACATAAGCAAGGAGTTTGTAGTAGATGGAATAGAAGCAAAAGTTTTGGCAACAGAACTAGCGTATAAGAGAGCTATTTCAACAACAAACGGTTTGAATATAAGAGAAGAGGCATCGGAAGATGCTCCAGTCTATAGTCAATTATCTAGTGGGGAACAATTAAAAGTTGTGGAAGAATTAGATGGTTGGGTAAAATGCCTTATGGATACGGATGAAGTATATGTAAAGGCTGAATATGTAGAAATCGTGGAAGGTTTAGATACTGCAATCACAATTGCACAAGCAACTTATGGAATGGAAGTATCCGAACTTAGAATTGAAATTGTTGAATATGCAAAGCAATTTCTTGGAAATCCTTATGTATACGGAGGCACAAGTTTAACAAATGGAACAGATTGTTCAGGATTTTCACAAGGAGTTATGAGTAACTTTGGTATTTCGATTCCAAGAACTTCATCAGCTCAATCTGGATCAGGAACAAGTGTTGCAGTTTCGGATATGCTACCAGGGGATTTAGTGTTCTATGCAAATAGCAGTGGTAATGTAAACCATGTAGCAATCTATATGGGCGGTGGACAGGTAATCCATGCTAGTAATCCAGAAACAGGAATTAGAATTTCGGATACATACTATAGAACACCTGTAGGTGCAAGAAGAGTAATTGCAGAATAAGGAAAACAAATACTTTACAAATAGGTCAAGATATGATATGTTAATTTAGTTGAAACCATTACTCGGTTATGGACAACTCCGACCATAACTTAGTTCTAGGTTGTAATAAAAAGAAAATGGAGGGTTATTCACATGATAACTAAAATCAAAAAGACTGAAATCATTAGTCAATTCGCAAGATCTGAAGGAGATACAGGTTCTCCAGAAGTTCAAATCGCTGTATTAACAGCTCGTATTCAAGAGTTAACAGAGCATTTAAAAGAGCACAAGAAAGATCACCACAGCAGAAGAGGACTTCTTAAAATGGTAGGTCAAAGACGTGGATTATTAGATTACTTGAAAAAAGTTGATATTGAAAGATATCGTGCGCTAATTGAAAGACTTGGAATCAGAAAATAGATTAGCAATCAAGGCGGAGGTACCAATAGGTATTCCGCCTTTTTTACAATAGAATGAAAACAATATGGAGGGTAACATGTATAAAACATTTACAATGGAGCTTGCAGGAAGAACTCTTAGAGTTGATATCGGGCGTGTAGGCGCGCAAGCAAACGGATGTGCATTATTGCAATATGGTGAGACAACCGTATTATCTACAGCAACTGCATCAAGCAAACCACGTGACGGAATCGACTTCTTCCCATTAAGCGTAGAATATGAAGAGAAATTATATGCAGTAGGTAAAATCCCGGGAGGATTTAATAAAAGAGAGGGTAGAGCAAGTGAAAATGCGATTTTGACTAGTCGTGTTATTGATAGACCAATGCGTCCTCTATTCCCAAAAGATTATAGAAACGATGTATTATTAAGCAATATGGTACTTAGTGTTGATACTGAGTGTCGTCCAGAAATCGTAGCGATGATTGGTTCGGCTCTTGCAACAAGTATTTCAGATATTCCTTTTGAAGGACCTTGTGCTATGACACAAATTGGAATGGTTGATGGTGCGTTTATAGTAAACCCATCACAAGAGGCTTGGAAAAATGGAGATCTGAATTTGACAGTAGCTTCTACTACTGAGAAAATTGCAATGATTGAGGCTGGTGCAAACGAGGTGCCAGAAGATAAAATGTTAGAAGCTATTTATATGGCTCATGAAATCAACCAAAGTGTGATTGCATTTATCAATGAAATCGTAGCAGCAGTAGGAAAAGAAAAGCACGGATATACAAGCTGTTCTATTCCAACAGAGTTATTCGATGAAATGAAGAAAATTGTAAGTCCAGCAGAAATGGAAGAAGCTGTATTTACAGATGAAAAGCAAGTACGTGAAGCAAACATGAAAGCAATCACAGAAAAGTTTGAAGCTGCATTTGCTGATAACGATGAATGGATGAATCTATTGGATGAAGCAATTTACCAATACGAAAAGAAAACTGTTCGTAAGATGATTTTAAAGGATGAAAAGAGACCAGATGGTAGAGCAATTACTCAAATTCGTCATCTTGCAGCTGAAACAGATTTGATTCCTCGTGTACATGGTTCTGCTATGTTTACTCGTGGACAAACTCAAATTTGTACCATTACTACATTAGCACCTTTATCAGAAGCTCAAAGAGTAGATGGTTTAGATGAAAATGAAGTATCAAAGAGATATATGCACCACTATAACTTCCCAGGTTATTCTGTAGGGGAAGCAAAAGCTAGCCGTGGACCAGGTAGACGTGAAATCGGTCATGGTTCTTTAGCAGAAAAAGCTTTAATTCCAGTATTACCTTCAGAAGAAGAGTTCCCATATGCAATTAGAACCGTATCAGAAACTTTTGAGTCTAATGGATCTACTTCTCAAGCTTCTGTATGTGCTTCTTCTATGTCACTTATGGCAGCAGGTGTTCCAATTAAGAGACCAGTAGCTGGTATTTCTTGTGGACTTGTAACTGGAGACACAGACGATGATTACATTGTATTAACAGATATTCAAGGTTTAGAAGATTTCTTTGGAGATATGGACTTTAAAGTAGCTGGTACAAAAGATGGTATTACAGCAATCCAAATGGATATCAAAATCCATGGATTAACAAGACCAATCGTGGAAGAAGCAATCAGAAAAACAAAAGAAGCTAGAATGTATATTTTAAATGAAATCATGAATCCAGCGATTGGCGAAGCAAGA